>NZ_JBKFSQ010000008.1:0-147100 GCF_046569525.1 Salmonella sp. 741265055_HSA
CATCCCACAACAGGGCATCGTCGGTGAGCATGGTGACGGAGTTGCTCAGACTGTTGATACTGGTGGTGTTGGTGGCGATATCAGTGGTGTTCTGATTAATGCTGTCGGTATTGGCAGCGATATTAGTGGTGTTCTGAGACACATTTTCATTGGTGGCAAACAGCTGGGAGCCGTTAACGGCGTCGGTGCTGTCCGCGGCCAGGGTGCCTGCCGCCAGATTGGTGATTTTGCTGTCGCTTCCGTTGTGGTTAGCGCTGAATGCGCTTGCGCTGCCATCCCACAACAGGGCATCGTCGGTGAGCATGGTGACGGAGTTGCTCAGACTGTTGATACTGGTGGTGTTGGTGGCGATATCAGTGGTGTTCTGATTAATGCTGTCGGTATTGGCAGCGATATTAGTGGTGTTCTGAGACACATTTTCATTGGTGGCAAACAGCTGGGAGCCGTTAACGGCGTCGGTGCTGTCCGCGGCCAGGGTGCCTGCCGCCAGATTGGTGATTTTGCTGTCGCTTCCGTTGCGGTTAGCGCTGAATGCGCTTGCGCTGCCATCCCACAACAGGGCATCGTCGGTGAGCATGGTGACGGAGTTGCTCAGACTGTTGATACTGGTGGTATTGGTGGCGATATCAGTGGTGTTCTGATTGATGCTGGTGGTATTGGCGGCGATATCGGTAGTGTTCTGGTTAATGCTGTCGGTATTGGCAGCGATATTAGTGGTGTTCTGAGACACATTTTCATTGGTGGCAAACAACTGGGAGCCGTTAACGGCATCGGTGCTGTCCGCGGTCAGGGTACCCGCCGCCAGATGGGTGATCTTGCTGTCGCTTCCGTTGTGGGTAGCGTTAAAGGCACTTGCGCTGTCATCCCACAATAACGCGTCATTGGTTAAGCCAGCGACAGAGGCTTCTGTGTTAGTGATAGAGTTGTTCAGTGCGCTTAACGCACTGCCTACGTTATTGTAGGTGCCTGTGCCTACCTCGTAGAGGGGAGCATTCACTGTACCATCAGAGTTAACGGAGGCGCCTCCGCCTAGTCGGTCGGCAACGGATTGACTTAAAGAATAAATTTGCGCACCTGTAACGGCATCGGTACTGGTGGAATTGATGTCGCCTTTAGCAACGTAGGTTATCTGCCGCTGAGTGGTGCTGTTACCCACGGCGACGGAATTGTCTTCCTGGGCGACAGAGCCCGAGCCAAGGGCAACTGAGTTGGTGCCTATCGCTTTTGCGCCATTACCAAAAGCAGCGCTGTCGTCGCCGCTCGCAGTAGCTTGATAACCTAATGCAGAGGAAGTTGCTCCGCTCGCGACAGATTTATAACCTAACGCAACCGATTTTGCGCCGCTCGAATTGGCATACACGCCCATTGCCATTGAATAACTTCCACTGGCTGAGGATGAGGCGCCCATTGCAATGGCCCGGTCACCGGCTGAAACCGATTTTACGCCAAGCGCTAACGAAGAGTCGCCGGTGGACTGGCTGTAGGAACCAATGGCGGTACTCCATTTCCCCATCGCGGAGGCTTTATAACCCATTGCGGCGCTTGCGCCATCAACGTTGGTGTAAGTATTGGCTGTGGCATCGGTACCAATTGCAATCCACCCTTTTCCTCCAGTCTGGGTACCCGTTGGAGTAACGCCGTCGCCTGTATCGTTTCCTGCGTTGGCCAGTGCATCCGCAGAAACCATAATGCTGCTAAGACCGATGAGTGCGGAAACTGCCAGCTTTCTGCGGCCGTTTTTTTTGCCGCGGCTTTTTGCGGTTTCGCTGGTGACAACAAATGTTCCCGTAGCGGCATTCCAGAGGACTTTAAATATTCTATTCATGAATGAGTAATTTCCTTTTCTAAAATAATTGTATCAATGGCTATTATTTTTTTGGCTTCTTTTTTGTATCGTTAATAGGTTGTATGCTGTCGAATATGACATTCTCCATGTCAATACCTATTTTTAGATACTTAAGATTATTGGGCGATACGCCTTTTAATGTTAGCGTGACGTTTGTCCATGCTCCCGGTAAGAGTTCGATTGTCGAATCCATTTGCGTGTTGAGCAAGAGTTGTCGCCAGCGAGGCAGATCTTTTGCCTCGGAAGGTTTTTTCGTACCCCACGTCATATTAAACGCCAGGTTTGATACGGGAACGCTGAGTAAGTTAACTAAATCAAGATGAATAACACTTCCATCATCTATTGGCTCAATAGATAGAATACGCCCGGCTAATCCGATGTTGCCGTTGTTAATAATAAAATAGTGCGTTTGTGATGGATCCAGTTCTGTGTAATCGAATAGCCGTTGTTTGCGTTCAATGCGACCAACGACTTCGGCGACCTTTTGAGTCGTGTTGATAACTGTAGCTTGTTGTTTTTCTAGCAAATTTACCTTTGCTTCTTGTTCTTTTTGTTGTTTTTCTAACAGGTTTATCTTTGTTTCTTGTTCTTTTTGTTGTTTTTTCAGTTCTTCAACAAGGTGCTTATCTGCGAGGTAATCACAACCAGATAAAAAAAATGTGAATCCCAAAGCAAGCAGGGGAATAAATTTCCCATTTTTGTGCATATAAAATATCCTTGTTTATAATTTATATGATATAAATAGTTAAACTATTATTTATACAGCTAACTCACCGTTCTGCGGGGTTACGGCATTGTCGATAATCAATTAATGTATGATTACAACGAAAATATTCATTGCCTCTATGAATTTGTATAAATGCCAGAAATTCATTATCAATTGCCCATAACAATACCTTATAAAAATATAATCATGAAATTTATGTATAGGTGCATTGCCTTGTAGATAATAATATTATTTAATTTAGTGGGTCAATTATATTCTGCGGGTCATGAGAACAGTCGATGAAAAAATTCATTGTATAAATACAAATAGACCTGATGGTGGCGTTTATATTCCTGAAAAATCGAGATTACCGTTAAAAATGAACTTGTATATAAGCGGTGTAAATACGTCTGGATAAAAATTCGGAATATAGCCCGATGCTCTCAAGGCATCCGTTGAACGACGGGGGCCTTGAGAGCCTGTGATGCGGAAGTATTTAGAACTCGCTCTTCGCGAAGCCGGTCATCTCTTTGAGCCCCATTTCCCGGCCCAGCGCCGTCATCGGGTGTACCACGATCAGGCCGCGTACGCTTTTTTTGAGTTTGCCCATATCGGCCTGCTCTTTTTTAGTGATCGCGCGGCGAAACGGCAGGTTCATCAGCTTCTGCGCTTCTTTACTCAGTTTTTGGCTGTGTACTTCGCGCAGACGGATAATTTCTGCTTCCAGCGTCTCTTTTTCTTTTTCCAGCTCCGCGTATTTATCGGCGGATTCAACCAGCGAGAGAGCTGCCTGTTGGTGGCGAATAGCGTCAAGACGATCGCTCAGGCGTTTAATTTCGTTTTTTTCAACTTCTTTCATGGGATAGCTTCTGATAGAAATGGGATAGATACCCTATAGTATGCGCGCAGTGAGTGATTCTTCACAACTCATGGCGTAAAGATAATCAATTATGGCAAGTATTACACCGCTAATTATTTAGTTATCTCTTTGAGAATAAAATCTTTTTTTCGAAAGAAAAGATGAAGCGCCTTTTTTGCCGGCAAGAAAAGCGATTAAGCACATTTTCCTCAATGACCACGCTAAATTGATCCTAAACTCAAATAAGCGACCGCGGGAGTCAGACGCGGGTCACACATGGAGGATCTATCATGGCAAAAATAGGTGAGAACGTACCACTTCTTATTGATAAAGCCGTCGATTTTATGGCGTCCAGCCAGGCGTTCCGTGAATACTTGAATAAAACGCCGCCGCGTGATTATGTTCCTTCCGAAGTGCCGTCGGAGAGCGCGCCCATTTATTTGCAGCGTCTGGAATATTACCGGCGGCTGTACCGGCCAAAAGAAGAAGAAAGAGGTTAACGGCGGGATTTACTTTTGAAAGGCCTTTTTTAAGCTGATTTTAGAAATCAGCTCGGTCAGGGAGAGGACCATCGTCGAACGTACCGCCTGCTGATAGCGCTGAATTTGCATGGCGTATAGCGCCGCGTCGGACGTATCAAAATGCGGCGGTGGCGGCAGCGCCATGACGCAGTGCAGTTCGCCAAACGGTCCTAGAATTTCGTCGTCGGTGAATGCGTATTCGTTACCGTCGTGATTCAGCTCTTCGCGCAGCGCCATTAACAGCTCCGCATCTTCATATTCGGTGCGACTGAGTACGCCCAGGCCATAGATAAGTTTCAGACGTACCGAAAGATCGCCCAGCGGCCCGTCGCCGTCCAGCAACGGTTCCACAGCGTATTTCACCGCATAGTCGTCTTTGCGAAACACCTGGAGCACCAGAATATTCACCGCCTCGGTCAATAACTCGACGGCGGTAATCAGGAAGCTCCGTACGGTTTTGCCAGCATTCAGACGCTCAAGCACACGATTTTCAAAGGCCTGGGTTTGTTCCATTATTGCCTGCATATCTGACAAACTGTTATTTGGGCGCAGGCTAACCTGCGCCGGGTTCTGCGTCATTTGGTGGCGTTATATGCGTTAACCGACTCCGCCACCACATCGCTATTGGCATCCAGCCCGGAAATTTGCGCCAGCGCGGCCTGCGGGCCTTTTTCGGTAATCAGAGCCGCCAACTCCTGCGCCTGCGGATCTTCATCACTACGGAAATGCATCGCCGCCGCGATCCCTTTGACCAGATTCACATGCGGCAGACCATATTCCAGGGTGCCAAGCAGCGGTTTGATCAGACGGTCGCCTGCGCTCAGCTTACGCAGCGGCTGACGACCCACGCGCTCAACGTCATCTTTCAGATACGGGTTTTCAAAACGACCGAGGATTTTCTGAATGTATGCCGCATGTTTGTCGGCATCAAAACCGTAGCGTTTGATCAGCACCGCGCCGCTTTCTTCCATCGCGCCTTTCACCACCGCGCGAATACTCTCATCGAGAATGGCGTCGCGAATGGTTTGATGACCGGCTAATTTGCCGAGGTACGCGGTTATAGCATGACCCGTGTTCAGCGTGAAGAGTTTACGTTCGACAAATGCCATCAGGTTATCCGTTAACTCCATCCCCGGAATGGTCGGCAACGCGCCTTTGAACTGGGTTTTGTCGACAATCCACTCGCTGAAGGTTTCTACCGTCACTTCCAGCGGGTCATGGGTGGCGGAAGCGGAAGGCGGCACAATACGGTCAACGGCGGAATCGACAAAACCGACGTGCTGTTCAACCCAGGCTTTATCGCCATCCGCCAGCGCGTTCATCACATGACCTTTGAGCTGCGTGGTGCCGCGCACCATGTTTTCACAGGCGATGATATTCAGTGGGGTAGAGATGCCCTGCGCTTTGCGTTTTACCAGCCCTTTAGCGATGGCCGGAGCGATACGTTCCAGCACAACCGGGCCCACGGCAGTGGTGATTAAATCAACGTGGGCAATCAGGTCGACAACTTCATCGCCGATGCTGCTGACAGCGTTGACGCCGGAGACGGTATCAACCTGCTCATTTTCTCCCACGACATGAACCTGATAGCTATGACGGGCATTCAGGGCATCGAGTACGACCTGGTTTACATCCGCGAACGTCAGTTGTATCCCCGCGTCAGCCAGCAGTTTGCCGATAAAGCCACGACCGATATTACCTGCGCCAAAATGTAATGCTTTCATAGTATTAACCTTCATTAATGTTTTTACCCGAGAGGGCTGGGGTGAGGCTTTTCCCTCAACCTAACCCTCTCCACAAGGGAGAGGATATCGCCTTCATATTTCGAACTGCAGATGCGTTGGCTCTCCTCGCTCACCCCAGTCACGTACTTATGTACGCTCCTGGGGATTCACTGCGTTGCCGCCTTCCTGCAGCTCGAACTATTTTGGGGATACTTAACTGTTAAGCTTTTTTACCTGCCAGCAGTTCCAGCACTTCATCCACGCTGGTGGTGTGCGCCAGACGTTCGATCACGGATTCATCATCCAGCGCGTTGGTCAGGCTGGTGATGACCTGGATGTGCTCATTGTTACGTGCGGCGATACCAATGACCAGACGGGCAATATCGTCTTCTTCTTCACCGAAGCGTACGCCTTCCGGATACTGGCAGAACACCACGCCGGTTTTCAGCACGCGATCTTTCGCTTCCACTGTACCGTGCGGTACTGCGATGGATTCACCGAGGTAAGTCGGCGTCAGCTTTTCGCGGTCCAGCATCGCCTCGACGTATTCCGGCTCAACATAGCCGCCTTTCACCAGCTGTTCACCGGCAAAGCGAATCGCCTCTTCTTTCGTGGCCGCTTTACGTCCGAGGAAGATATTCTCCGCACCCAGTTTGAACAGGTTGTTATCACCCTCCTCAAAGCTGTCTTTCAGATGGTCGCGTACTTTCTCTTCATTAGTATTGTGGCGCTGTGCGGCAACCAGACGTTCGGTCAGGCTGGTGTACAGGCCGCTATCCAGGAAGTTGGTCAGCGAAATATGCTGCGCCTGCGGTACCTGACGCATCGCGCGCTCGGTCAGGTCGCGGTGAGTAATGACCAGATCCACATCCGGCGGCAGATTGTTAATGGCGCTGTTGGTGACGGAGATCTGGCTCAGGCCCGCATCCTGTACTTTCTTACGCAGTACCCCTGCGCCCATCGCGCTGGAACCCATACCGGCATCGCAAGCCACGATGATTTTACGCACATGGCTCAGGTCGTTAGTCACGTCGCCAGCCGCCAGCGGAGAGGCGCCTTTAGATTCCGCTTTCATGTCATGCATACGACGGGTGGCCGCTTCAATGTCATCTTCTTCTTTCACTTTGCTGGTTTTCAGCAGAATTGCAGACACCACGAAGGAAACTGCCATTGCCGCCACGATGGCAGCGATGTTAGCGAAGTAAGCGCCTTTTGGCGTCATCGCCAGTACCGCCAGAATGGAACCTGGAGATGCCGGAGAGACCAGACCGCCGTTCAGGATGGTCAGGGTGAATACGCCGGTCATACCGCCGAGAATCACCGCCAGAATCAGGCGTGGGTTCATCAGCACGTACGGGAAGTAGATCTCATGGATACCGCCCAGGAAGTGGATAATCGCCGCGCCGCCCGCAGACTGTTTAGCGCTGCCGCGACCGAAGAACATGTACGCCAGCAGGACGCCCATCCCCGGACCCGGGTTAGCTTCAATCAGGAAGAAGATGGATTTACCCATCTCATGGGACTGCTGGATACCCAGCGGTGAGAAGATGCCGTGGTTAATCGCGTTATTGAGGAACAGGATTTTCGCCGGTTCAACAAAAATGGACGCCAGCGGCAGCATATCGTGCGCCACCATGAAGTTAACGCCCGCCGCCAGAATTTTGGACAGGACTTCAACCGCCGGACCAATACCGAGGAACGCCAGGATGGCGAGGATCATACCGATGATGCCAGCGGAGAAGTTGTTCACCAGCATCTCAAAACCGGATTTGATCTTACCGTCTACCCAACTGTCGAATTTCTTAATGCAGTAGCCGCCTAATGGACCGGCGATCATCGAGCCGAGGAACATCGGCATATCCGCGCCGACAATAACGCCCATGGTAGTGATAGCGCCCACCACGCCGCCGCGTTCGCCGCCAACCAGACGACCGCCGGTATAACCGATGAGCAGCGGCAGCAGGTAGGTGATCATCGGACCAACCAGTTTCGCCAGCGTTTCGTTAGGCAACCACCCTGTTGGAATAAATAATGCGGTGATAATACCCCACGCGATAAACGCGCCGATATTAGGCATCACCATATTGCTGAGGAATCGACCAAAGCTTTGCACTTTGATCTTAATATCGGATGACATAAAAACACCCCTTCTTATGTTGCTGTCGCGCAGGCTGAAAGCCCGAGGTTTGTTAATGTAGCGGCAGAGGTAGCCGGACCCTGTAGATATTGCGAAATCTGGCACTGAATCGTTCAACTGTCCAGACAGGGACAATTTATGTGATTTGCGTCACATAAATATAGGGGGTAGAGAGGTAATTGATGTGATATTGATCACAAAGTGGCTGTGTAAAAAAACAACGAATCTAATTTTTAGCCCTTAAAAGGCCATTTTATGTGAGATATTTCACATTTTTATTTTGGTGCTTTGTTGAATTTTTGTGATCCTCTTCACAAGAAATTTTAAGCCCGGGTAACGTCAATACGATCCGACAAACATTTTGTCGCGAGTCCTCTCACGTTATGTCATTCAGCAACCTCCTTTTGTGTCTCTTTTCGTCTTATTTGAGCCATACTATGATTTTTTGTTGGCAAAAAGGACCCGGCATGAAACTCATTGGCAGCTATACCAGCCCTTTTGTGCGTAAAATTTCGATTCTGTTACTGGAAAAGGGCATCACCTTCGAATTTGTGAATGAACTTCCCTACAACGCGGATAGCGGGGTGGCGCGCTATAACCCGTTAGGTAAAGTACCCGCGTTGGTCACCGATGCGGGCGAGTATTGGTTCGATTCTCCTATCATCGCGGAATATATTGAACTGTTGGATATCGCGCCAGCGATGGTCCCGCGTGACCCGATGGCAGCGCTTAAAGTTCGCCAGCTTGAAGCGTTGGCAGACGGCATTATGGATGCTGCGTTGGTTTCTGTGCGCGAACAGGTGCGTCCGGCGGCGCAACAATCGGAAACGGAACTGCTGCGCCAGCGGGAAAAAATCAACCGCAGCCTGGATATGCTCGAAAGTTATCTGAGCGACGGGACGCTAAAAACGGATACGGTCAATCTGGCGACTATCGCGATTGCCTGTGCGGTAGGCTATCTCAACTTCCGCCGGGTCGCGCCCGGCTGGTGCGTTGGCCGCCCCCACCTGGTCAAACTGGTCGAAACGCTTTTTCAACGCGAAAGCTTTGCCCGCACCGAAGCGCCAAAGGCTTGACGCGCATTATGTCCGCCTGAGCAAACTCACGTTACAATCCCCCTTATGTCGATATCCCTCTCCCGCCAGGAGAGGGCCACCAACAGCCAGGCATTTTCATGACAAGCGAAACGCGTACACTCTACAGCCAGCTTCCTGCTATCGATCGCTTATTGCACGATAGCGCTTTTCTTTCTCTGCGCGATCGGTATGGTCATACCCAGGTGGTTGATCTGCTTAGGCGGATGCTTGACGACGCGCGCGACGTCATCCGGAATACGCAAACGCTTCCCGACTGGTACGCAGACTGGGCGCAAGAGGCGAAACTCCGGCTGGAAAATGCGGCGCAAAGCGCGCTGCGCCCGGTGATTAACCTGACGGGGACGGTGCTGCACACCAATCTTGGCCGCGCATTGCAGGCGCAAGAAGCGATTGAGGCGGTAACGCAGGCGATGCGCGCGCCGGTGACTCTGGAATACGATTTGGATGGCGCCGGGCGGGGGCATCGCGACCGGGCGCTGGCGACGCTGTTATGCCGTATCACCGGGGCGGAGGACGCCTGTATCGTCAATAACAATGCGGCGGCGGTATTGCTGATGCTGGCGGCGACCGCCAGCGGCAAAGAGGTAGTGGTTTCGCGTGGCGAACTGGTCGAAATCGGCGGCGCGTTTCGTATTCCGGATGTTATGCGCCAGGCGGGCTGTACGCTGCATGAAGTGGGCACCACCAACCGGACGCATGCGAAAGATTACCGTCAGGCGGTAAATGAAAATACCGGGCTGTTGATGAAGGTGCATACCAGTAATTACAGCATTGAGGGCTTTACCAAAACGGTAGAGGAAGCGGAACTGACGGAAATCGGGCGAGAGCTGGATATTCCGGTGGTGGCGGATCTGGGCAGCGGTTCGCTGGTGGATTTAAGTCAATATGGCTTACCCAAAGAGCCGATGCCGCAGCAGCTCATTGCCGCAGGCGTCAGCCTGGTAAGCTTCTCCGGCGATAAGTTGCTGGGCGGGCCGCAGGCCGGGATCATCGTCGGCAAAAAAGCGATGATTGCCCAACTGCAAAGCCATCCGCTGAAACGCGCTCTGCGCGCGGATAAAATGACGCTGGCGGCGCTGGAGGCAACGTTACGTCTGTATCTGCACCCGGAAGCGTTGGCGGAGAAATTACCCACGCTGCGTCTGTTAACCCGCAGTGAAGCGTCGATTCGCGAACAAGCGCAGCGGTTACAGGCGCGGCTGGCGGCACGTTACGGCGATGAATTTACGCTGGAGGTTAAGCCCTGCCTGTCGCAAATCGGCAGCGGTTCATTACCGGTAGACCGCCTTCCCAGCGCCGCCATGACCTTTACCCCGCACGACGGGCGCGGTAGTCGGCTGGAGGCGCTGGCGGCCCACTGGCGCACGCTGCCTGTACCGGTCATTGGCCGAATTTATGATGGCCGTTTATGGCTGGATATGCGCTGTCTTGAAGACGAAAGCCGGTTTATGGAGATGATGCTGAAATGATTATTGCAACTGCCGGACACGTAGACCACGGTAAAACGACGTTGCTCCAGGCGATTACCGGCATTAATGCCGATCGCCTGCCGGAAGAGAAAAAACGCGGGATGACTATCGATCTGGGTTACGCCTATTGGCCGCAGCCGGATGGTCGTGTACTGGGCTTTATCGATGTGCCTGGACATGAAAAATTCCTCTCTAACATGCTGGCGGGCGTAGGCGGTATCGATCACGCTTTGCTGGTGGTCGCCTGTGATGACGGCGTCATGGCGCAAACGCGCGAGCATTTACAGATCCTGCAACTGACGGGCAATCTCCAGCTCACCGTCGCGCTGACCAAAGCCGATCGCGTGGACGAGGCGCGTATCGGTGAAGTACGTGAAGAGGTACTGGCGGCGCTCGACAACTATGGCTTCGCCGATACCGTTGTATTTGTCACCGCCGCCAATGAAGGGCGCGGTATTGCAGAACTTCGCGCTCATTTACAGCAGCTTCCTGCACGTTTGCACGCCGCGCAGCATCGTTTCCGTCTGGCTATCGACCGTGCGTTTACGGTGAAAGGGGCGGGACTGGTGGTGACCGGAACGGCGCTGAGCGGAGAGGTAAACGTGGGCGATACGCTATGGTTGACCGGCGTTAATACGCCGATGCGCGTACGAAGTCTACACGCGCAAAATCAGCCCACCGACCATGCGTATGCCGGGCAACGTATTGCGCTCAATATTGCGGGCGATGCGGAGAAGGAGCAGCTTAACCGCGGCGACTGGCTGCTTTCTGATGCGCCGGTGGGGGAGGCTTTTTCCCGGGTGATCGTTTCTCTGGCGCTTCATGCGCCGCTTTCCCAATGGCAGCCGCTACATATTCACCATGCCGCCAGCCATGTGACCGGTCGCGTCTCTTTGTTGGAAGGCGGGCTGGCCGAGCTGATCTTCGATACGCCGTTGTGGCTGGCCGATAATGACAGACTGGTGCTGCGTGATATTTCCGCACGCGCCACCCTTGCCGGCGCACGCGTGGTGACGCTTAAGGCGCCGCGTCGCGGTAAACGTAAGCCTGATTATTTGCACTGGCTTTCAACGCTTGCCGCCGCGCAGGACGATAGCGCGGCGTTGGCCATTCATCTGGAACGCGGCGCCGTCAACCTGCCGGATTTCGGTTGGGCGCGTCAGCTTAATCCTCTCGGTATGCGTCAGCTTATTGAGCAACATGGTTTTATCCAGGCCGGAGACAATCTGCTAAGTGCGCCCGTCGCCGCCCGCTGGCAGCGTAAGATTCTTGATACGCTGGCGACCTACCACGAACAGCACCGCGATGAACCGGGGCCGGGACGCGAGCGTTTACGCCGCATGGCCCTGCCAATGGAAGATGAAGCGCTGGTCCTGATGCTGATCGAGCGGATGCGCGATGACGGCCTGATTCATAGCCATCACGGTTGGTTGCATCTGCCGGATCATAAAGCAGGATTTAGCGATGAGCAGCAGGCCGTCTGGCACAAAGTCGAACCGCTATTTGGCGATGAGCCCTGGTGGGTACGCGATCTGGCGAAAGAGACCGGAACGGAAGAACAATTGATGCGGCTGGTGCTGCGGCAGGCGGCACAGCAAGGCATCATTACCGCGATCGTAAAAGATCGGTACTATCGTAACGATCGGATAGTCGCTTTCGCCAATATGATCCGCGAGCTGGATCAAGAGAGAGGATCAACGTGTGCGGCGGATTTTCGCGACAGGTTGAATGTAGGGCGGAAGCTGGCCATTCAGATCCTTGAATATTTTGACCGGATTGGATTTACACGACGTCGTGGGAATGATCATTTATTACGTGATGCGTTATTATTTCCGCAAAAGGAATGAAATGGTTAAATTAAATCAGAAATGAATCAATACAATTATT
The DNA here is from genome assembly GCF_046569525.1 of Salmonella sp. 741265055_HSA. Taxonomy (NCBI): domain Bacteria; kingdom Pseudomonadati; phylum Pseudomonadota; class Gammaproteobacteria; order Enterobacterales; family Enterobacteriaceae; genus Salmonella; species Salmonella sp. 741265055_HSA. The sequence goes on from NZ_JBKFSQ010000008.1 coordinate 12,247, forward strand.
GAGTTGATTTATAAAAGCACATCAGGAAATTAACCTAATGTGCTTTTTATTTTTCTGACTTCTTAAAATAGTCATCGTGATCATATTATTAGGATAATTTCACCCGTATTCTTCGCACCTTATTCTGGTAATTAAGGACAATATAATGGCAGCTTCAACGTTTTTTATTCCCTCCGTGAATGTAATTGGTGCCGATTCATTAAAGAACGCAATGAATACGATGGCGGAATATGGTTTTCGCCGTACATTAATTGTTACGGATGCTATGCTGACAAAATTAGGGATGGCGGGTGATATTCAAAAAGCGCTACAGGAACGTGATATTTTTAGCGTGATTTATGATGGTACGCAGCCTAACCCTACCACCAGCAATGTGGCTGCTGGGTTGAAGCTTCTGAAAGAAAATGGCTGCGACAGCGTTATCTCGCTGGGCGGCGGTTCCCCGCACGACTGTGCGAAAGGTATCGCGCTGGTGGCGGCGAATGGCGGCGATATTCGTGACTATGAAGGCGTTGACCGCTCCGCGAAACCGCAGTTGCCGATGATTGCGATTAATACGACCGCCGGCACCGCGTCTGAAATGACCCGTTTTTGTATCATCACCGACGAAGAGCGTCATATTAAAATGGCTATCGTCGATAAACACGTTACGCCGCTGCTCTCTGTCAACGACTCCTCTTTAATGGTTGGTATGCCGAAATCCCTGACGGCGGCAACCGGTATGGATGCGTTAACCCACGCGATTGAAGCTTATGTTTCCGTTGCGGCAACGCCTATTACCGATGCCTGCGCGTTGAAAGCGGTAACGATGATTGCGGAAAATCTGGTTGTTGCGGTTGAAGAGGGGAGCAATGTCCAGGCGCGTGAAGCGATGGCTTATGCTCAGTTCCTGGCGGGAATGGCGTTTAACAATGCGTCGCTGGGCTACGTTCATGCTATGGCGCATCAACTTGGCGGTTTCTACAACCTACCGCACGGCGTATGTAACGCGGTTCTGCTGCCGCATGTGCAGGTATTCAACAGCCAGGTAGCGGCGGCTCGCCTGCGTGATTGCGCAGCGGCGATGGGCGTCGATGTATCAGGCATGAGCGAGGCGGAAGGCGCGCAGGCGTGTGTGGCGGCCATTCGCCAACTGTCGCAGAAAGTCAACATTCCGGCGGGACTGCGCGAGCTAAACGTGAAGGAAGAAGATATCCCGGTTCTGGCGACCAATGCTCTTAAAGATGCCTGTGGTCTGACGAACCCGATTCAGGCGACTCACGACGAGATTGTGGAAATTTATCGCGCGGCGATGTAACGCCTTTGCCCGGTGGCGCGGACGCTTACCGGGCCTGCGTAGACGATGCAGGTCGGATAAGGCGTAACACGTTAGCTTCGATCGAGCTTTTGCTGCGCCAGCCAGACGGCGCCCAGCCTGCCCGCCTGATTTCCCAGTTGGCAGGGCTGAATCGGCACCTGGAGCGCCTCCCACATTTCAAACGTTTCAAGATGCCGCGTCAGGAGCGGGTAGAGCTTTTCCTGTTCGCTAATTCCTCCGCCGATCAGCACCACGCCCGGATCAAACATAGAGATCACGCTGTAAACGCCGCGTGACAGATAACGCGCCCAGTCATTGACCGCCTCACGCAGATGAACATCGGTCGCCATTCGTTCGAAGATCACATCCGCAGGCGGCATCTCTTCGGCAGGCAGCGCCAGCGCCTGGCGGCACGACGCCATTAATCCGCTGGTTGACGCGATTTTATGCATACTTTCGCCATTATTCCCGACCGGCATGACGCCGAATTCACCGGCATGGAAATGTGCGCCGCGATACAGTTCTCGTCCGACGATAATACCGCCGCCAATGCCGGTTCCAATGGTAATGCAGACCAGATTGTCATAATGCTGCCCGGCGCCTCGCCACATTTCGCCCAGCGCCGCGCAGTTCGCGTCGTTCTCCACGACCAGCGGCAGATCGGTCAGCCCGCTGAACAACTCCATCAGGTTGACGTCATCCAGGTAAGCCAGCGCGCCCGCTTTTGCCGCATGACCGTTATGGGGATTAATGTGGCCGGGGAAACTGACCCCGATTGCCGCAATGTCATAGTCCTGTTGGCAACGCGCCACCACATCCTGCCATTTGCGGGTAAATGTGGAGGCGTCCTCTGGCGTATCGAATTGATGATGGGTTAATTCTTCGCCGTCACTGTTAATCACGCCATATTTGACGTGAGTTCCTCCCACATCAATACCGATATATTGCTGCATAGTGTTCTCCGTACGTTAAACAGGCACCTGTTTAGTATGGCTAAAACCAGACGGAGAAACGTAAAGGAAAGTAATTCGTGATTGCTGTCGTAAAGCGGAAAACCATTGGCGAAAAATTCACCAGTACCGTCTACCCTTGTGGAGTACCTTTACAATAAGGAGTTGGTCATGACGAACAATCCCCCTTCAACACGTATTCAGCCAGGTGAATACGGGTACCCACTGAAGTTAAAAGCCCGCTATGACAATTTTATTGGCGGTGACTGGGTTGCGCCCGCCGACGGCGAATATTATCAAAACCTGACGCCAGTGACCGGCCAGCCGCTATGTGAAGTCGCTTCCTCCGGTAAAAAAGATATCGATTTAGCGCTCGACGCCGCGCATAAGGCGAAAGATAAGTGGGCGCATACGTCAGTACAAGACCGTGCCGCTATCTTGTTTAAGATCGCCGATCGGATGGAACAAAACCTCGAACTGTTGGCGACAGCGGAAACCTGGGATAACGGTAAACCGATTCGTGAAACCAGCGCCGCCGACGTACCGCTGGCGATCGATCATTTCCGCTATTTCGCCTCCTGTATACGTGCGCAGGAGGGCGGGATCAGCGAAGTTGATAGCGAAACCGTGGCCTACCATTTTCACGAACCGCTTGGCGTCGTGGGGCAGATAATCCCGTGGAACTTTCCGTTGTTGATGGCAAGCTGGAAAATGGCGCCAGCGCTGGCGGCGGGTAACTGCGTGGTGCTTAAACCGGCACGCCTGACGCCGCTTTCCGTTCTGCTGTTAATGGAAGTCATTGGCGATCTGTTACCGCCGGGCGTCGTCAACGTCGTGAACGGCGCGGGCGGCGAGATCGGCGAATATCTGGCGACCTCGAAACGTATCGCGAAGGTGGCGTTTACCGGTTCGACGGAAGTGGGTCAACAGATCATGCAGTACGCCACGCAGAATATTATTCCGGTGACGCTGGAGTTAGGCGGCAAGTCGCCCAATATCTTCTTCGCCGACGTGATGGATGAGGAAGATGCGTTCTTTGATAAAGCGCTGGAGGGATTTGCCCTGTTTGCCTTTAACCAGGGCGAGGTGTGTACCTGTCCAAGCCGTGCGCTGGTCCAGGAGTCCATCTATGAGCGCTTTATGGAGCGCGCTATTCGCCGGGTAGAGAGCATTCGCAGCGGGAACCCGCTAGATAGCGGTACACAGATGGGGGCGCAGGTCTCTCACGGCCAGCTTGAGACTATCCTCAATTATATCGATATCGGTAAAAAAGAGGGGGCCGATATTCTGACCGGTGGGCGACGCAAGGAGCTGGATGGCGAACTTAAAGAGGGCTATTACCTTGAGCCTACCATTCTGTTTGGTAAGAACAATATGCGCGTCTTTCAGGAGGAGATCTTTGGCCCGGTGCTGGCGGTAACCACCTTTAAAACCATGGAGGAGGCGCTGGAAATCGCTAACGATACGCAGTATGGCCTCGGCGCCGGCGTCTGGAGCCGCAACGGCAATCTGGCCTATAAGATGGGGCGCGGCATTCAGGCCGGGCGCGTATGGACCAACTGCTATCACGCCTATCCGGCACATGCTGCGTTCGGCGGCTATAAGCAGTCGGGCATCGGGCGCGAAACGCATAAGATGATGCTGGAACACTACCAGCAAACCAAGTGCCTGCTGGTGAGCTATTCCGATAAGCCGCTGGGGCTGTTCTGACGCAAGAGGTAATGCTCGATGGCGCTGCGCTTATCGGGCCTACCGCGTTGATATTAGCCTGGTGGTAATGCCCGATGGCGCTTCGCTTATCGGGCCTACAAAAATTCATCGCAATGTACTGATATTGCAAATCTTGTAGGCCGGATAAGGCGCAGCCGCCATCCGGCACAGTATTACCGCTCGTTAACCCAAATCCGCATTTCGCCCTCGCCACGGTTGGCCCAGCTAAACCACGGAATGAACGTTAGCGTCTGCGGCTGGCGCGATGACGGCGCGTTATCGTAGTGCCATAACGCCTGATGCTGCGCATCTGGGGCGCTTTGCTTCTCGCCTTCAGCCTGAATCAGCATCTTATGCGCAAAAAGCCCTTTGCCCTCAAAGACCCGGAACTCACTCTCTTTCGGTAGCCACAGATTATGCAGTTCTTCGCCGTTATCGGCCTGCTCAAGGCAATAGACCAGCGGCCCGCGCTGAATGGCAACCTTACCGGCGACGTGACGCGCCAGCGGATTGCCATACACGCGGCGAACCGGCATCGGCAGCGTCAGGGTTATCGTATCGCCCTCCTGCCAGGTTCGACGGATATGTAGATAACCTTTGCGAATATCCTGCTCCACTTCCAGCCCGTTGAGCGTCACTTTTGCCTCAGGGCACCAGTCCGGCAGACGTAGCGCCAGCGTGTGACGTACCGGCTGCACAGAGTCGATGGCGATCTTCACCTGCTCATGCCACGGGTAGTTCCCGCTGATTCGCAGTTTTAGCGCGCCATTTTCAACGGGTACTTCCAGGCTGTTACCCACGTACATATTGATGTACAGCGCATCCGCACGCGGCGTGTAGATGTAGTGACCAAGGGAGGTGAGCACGCGGGCGATATTCGGTGGGCAGCAGGCGCAGCCAAACCAGCGCTGGCGGATGGGCTTAACGTGATCGTAAATATGGTTGAATTTTAACGATTTTGGATGCACTTCCAGCGGGTTGACGTAGAAGAAATGCTTGCCATCCAGCGCCATACCGCCGAGGACGGTGTTGTACAGCGCGCGCTCCATCACGTCGACGTACTGGCTATCGGCTTCCATTTCCAGCATCCGGCGGGCGAACATCATCAGGCCGATTGAAGCGCAGCTTTCCGCATAGACCGAATCATTCGGTAAATCGTAATCGCTGCTAAAGGCTTCGCCGCTGCTCTGCGAGCCAATCCCGCCGGTGATATACAGCTGACGCTGCGCCATATTTTTCCACAGGCGCAGGCAGTCCTGGCGTTTGCCTTCATCGTTGCTCAGGCGAGCGAGATGCGCCACGCCAGTCATCAGATAGACAAAACGTACCGCGTGGCCGATTGCCGTCTGCTGCTGTGAAATTGGCAGATGCGCCTGACTGTAGGCTTTGTCTTTGACCATCCACGCCGGGCCGTAGGTATGCCAGTAAGAGGTTTGGCCGCGTTTTTCGTACTCTTCGTCGTAGAAGTGCGGTTGGGCGCCGCGCTGCCCGATAAAGTAGCTTGCCAGCGTCATATAGCGCGGCTGCTCTGTTACCTCATACAGACGCATCAGCGCCAGCTCAATTTCCGGGTGGCCCGGATAGCCGTGCAACTGATTTTCGCCAGGGCCGAAAGTGCTATCGATATGATCGGCCAGGCGACAAACGACGTCTAGCAGCCGACGCTTGCCGGTGGCCTGAAAGAAGGCGACGCCCGCTTCAATCAGGTGTCCGGCGCAATAAAGCTCGTGGCACTCCGCCAGGTTGCTCCAGCGTTCTTGCGGGGCTTTTGCCGTAAAGTACGTATTGAGATAGCCATCGTCACACTGTGCGGCGGCCACCAGTTCAATCACCTCATCGGCGGTTTTCTCAAGCGCGGGATCGGGCTTCTGGCACAGTGACCAGGCAACCGCTTCCAGCCATTTCGCCACGTCGCTGTCCTGAAAGACCATGCCGTAAAAGTCGCCCGTCTGCTGACCTGCGGCAATGCGGAAATTCTCAATGGCATGGCTGGGTTCAGCCTCTGGAATACGATCGTTTAACGCATCCCACTGGTAAGGAATAACCACATCGCGAACCAGTTGTTGATACTGTCCGAGGAACGGATCGCTGATCGTCAGTTTATGCAGATCGACTTCCAGTACGTTCATTTCGTGCTCCTTAAGGCTGTAGAGGTCATAGATATTCCTCGCTGACGGGGTATTTTATGGCAGTAATTTTTATTTTCGCGTTATGACCTGATTCATTTTGCCCAGATAGCGGTGAGCGACAAGGCGATAAAAGAGTAAAAAAAGATGACGATTCCGACCCGTATTTAAAAATGTGAGATGGATCGAGTGAAATGACTATTTTTAGTTAATAATCAAAAGGTAATATGAAATACGGTGCTGAATGAGCGGGAAATGATATATTAATGCTCGAATTATCCATAACATTACCGATTAAAGTCCAAAACGGCGGATTATTTATTTCTCGCGGCATTGGGCGTCATCCTGCCAGGCGTCTGCAATCGTGGGAAATTATATTTGTGGAAAAAGGCTGCCTGAAAATTCAGGAAGAAGAATGTATTTTCTGTGTCGAAGCCGGGGAAAGCCTGTTGCTTTGGCCGCATCGCCGCCATATTGGCGTTGAGGAGTTTCCCGCCGATCTTAAATTTTACTGGCTCCATTTTGAGGTCAAAGCGCCGGACAGCGACCCGCGCTGGCTGACGCATCTTTCCGTGCCGCAGCATACCCAGGTTGCCGATCCGCAGGCGCTGATTGCGCTTTTTCGCCAGTTTATGAACGAGCAGGAAAAGCACCAGCGCAGCCCGGCGCTGGAGTTCATCGTGCTGCTGATTTTGCAGCAGCTCACCGTTGACGCCCGGCAGAATGAAAACGCCGAGGCCGCTGGCGTGTCGCTGGCCTGGAAAGTACAGCAGCTGATTCGAACGCACTATCACCAGCCGCTTTCCAGCTCGGTTCTGGCGAAAGAACTGCATTGCAATGTGGATTATCTGGGACGCGTTTATCGGCGGGTATTTCACCTTACGCTAACGGAAGCCATCCACCGCCAGCGGGTGCGCGAGGCGGAAAAGTTGCTGATTAGCGACGCGCGTTCGTTAAAAGAGGTGGCGGAGCGGTGCGGTTTTAATGACGTTGGTTACTTTCGCCAGATCTTCCGCAAGCACACTGGCCTGACGCCTACCGCCTGGAAGCGGCGCTACAGTAAGGAACACGTTAATTCTTGAGTATAATCTTTGGCCCTCTGACAACGCGGTTGCAAACTGAATGCCCGATGGCGCTTTGCTTATCGGGCCTACAAGAGTTCATCACAACGTATTGATATTGCAAATCTTGTAGGTCGGATAAGGCGCAGCCGCCATCCGACACAGACTGTGACTGCCGGCATTACTGCCCGTAATAGGCATTCGCGCCGTGTTTACGCAGATAATGTTTATCGAGCAGTTCAGGCTGCATATCCGGCAACTGCGGGGCCAGCTGGCGCGAGAACAGCCCCATATAGGCACACTCCTCAAGCACCACGGCGTTGTGGACGGCATCGACGGCATTTTTACCCCAGGCAAACGGGCCGTGCGAATGAACCAATACCGCCGGGATTTGCGCCGGATCCAGACCGCGCTCTTCAAAGGTTTTAATAATCACCTCGCCGGTCTGATACTCGTACTCGCCATTCGTCGCACCTTGAAGCGCTACATATCGCGACCGGCGAGACCATTAACTTCTCCAGTCGCTGACTCGCAACACCATTACCGGTTTACCCGCAATGTACGATGAGCTGGTGCAAATTCGTGAAACCGCACAGGCTATCTCTAATGAGCTGGGATTTACCGTTCGCGAATAAGACAGCTCGCCAGGTTTTATCAGGCATCTGACAAAATTTGTCCGTTTGCGTAGTGGGATCAAAGCGGCGGGGAATGGCTCTCTGGCATTCTGGCGTTTTAACGCAGGGGGAGAACAATGAACCGGTTTATTATGGCGGATGCGTCGGCGTGTATCGGGTGTCGTACCTGCGAGGTCGCCTGCGTGGTGTCGCACCAGCAACAGCAGAATAGCGCGGCGGTGACGACGGCGGACTTTGTGCCGCGTATCCGGGTGATAAAAGAAGATAGCTTCACCACGGCCACGGTCTGCCATCAGTGTGAGGACGCGCCGTGCGCGAATGTCTGCCCGGTACAGGCGATTCGCCGTGATCGGGGGCATATCTTCGTGACGCCATCGCGCTGCATTGGTTGTAAAAGCTGTATGCTGGCTTGCCCGTTTGGTGCGATGACCGTGGTGGCGTCCGCGTCAGGCGCGCAGGCGATTAAATGCGATCTTTGCTGGCATCGGGAAGCGGGGCCGGCGTGCGTGGAAGCCTGCCCGACCAGTGCGTTACAGTGCGTTGACGCAACACACGTGCAGCGCCAGCGCCTCTATTCTCAACCTTTCTGAATGTCGTTCCGGCCTGCATGATGGCCGGAATAGCCGTCAGCCTTCACGCCAGGCGCGTTCTATCTCTTCTGCCAGAATTTTTACGCCCGCCTCAATTTTGTCCGGTTCAGGCACGTAGTTCATCCGCATACATTGGTGTGTGTGCGGCCAGGGTTTATCCAGTCCGGGAAAGAAATAGTGGCCTGGCACCATCAGCACGCCGCGCGCTTTCAAGCGTTGATAGAGTAGCTCGGTGGTAATCGGCAGATCTTTAAACCACAGCCACAGAAATATTGCGCCCTCCGGTTTATGAATCAGGCAGCGTTCTTCGGATAAATAGCGACGAATGATCGCGATCGTCTGTTGAACGCGCTGGTAGTAGAAAGGTTTGATAACCGTTTCCGACAGCCGCAGCAGATCGTTACGCTTAATCATTTCGCACATCATCGCCGGACCCATGCCGCCGGGCGCAAGGCTGATAATGCCGTTCATGTTGGCAATGGCGGAAATCGTCTTATCATTGGCGATGATAATCCCGCAGCGGGAGCCGGGCAGCCCCAGCTTTGAGAGGCTCATGCATAGGATAATATTGGGGTTCCACAGCGGGCGCGCCTCGCTAAAGATAATGCCAGGAAACGGTACGCCGTAAGCGTTATCAATCACCAGTGGGATGTTGTGCTGATTCGCCAGTCTGTCCAGCTTCATCAGCTCTTCATCGGTGATAACGTTACCGGTTGGGTTGGTCGGGCGCGAGACGCAAATCATCCCCGTCTCTTCGCCGATGTGCAGATGCTCAAAATCGACGTGATACTTAAACTGGCCTTCCGGCAGCAGCTCAATATTCGGCCGCGCCGAAACGAAGAGGTCGTCTTCCAGACCGGAGTCCGCATAGCCGATGTATTCCGGCGCAAGCGGGAATAGTACCTTTTTCGTACTGCCATCGGCGCGACGTCCGGCGAAGAGATTAAATAAGTAGAAAAACGCGCTCTGACTGCCATTTGTCAGCGCAATATTCTGTGGTTCGATATCCCATCCCAGCGTTTCACGTAGCAGTACGGCCAGTGCATTCAGTAGCGCCGTTTTTCCCTGGGGACCGTCATAATTACAAAGCGCATCAGCGGCTTTGCCGCTTTCTACCATCTCTGTCAGTAGCGTCTGGAAATAATCCTGCATTGCAGGGATGTGTGCCGGGTTACCGCCGCCAAGCATGATGGCGCCTGGCGTGCGTAAGCCGTCGTTGAGATCCTCCATCAGGCGGGTAATGCCTGAATGGCGGGTAAATTTATCGCCGAAAAGTGAAAATGTCATAACGGGTGATCTATCGAACTGTCTGTCAAAGTGGATAACCATAACGCTACAAATAGCGGGGCGCAAATGGGGGTAAGGCGGTGGTGTTGATGTTTTATGCTACAAATTTTTGTCAGGTTAGTTTTTTATTTTGAAGGGGCTACCGGTACGCGAGGGGACCGGTAGCGTCACGATTAGCGGCGGCCCGCCCAGACGACCATCACCGTATCGTCGCCGTACTGGCGTACAAAACCATATCCGTGTTTTAGCGTCAGCGTGGTTTGTTGGCCTGCGCCGATGGCGGGATGTCTGGCGCGGAACTGACTAATACGCTGCCAGTGCGCGACGGCTGCGGCTGACTTTCCGCTCACGTCCTGCCAGTTCATATCTGAACGGGTGCCTTGCAGGGGGTCGGAGCCGGTGGGGCCGAAGGGACGAGCGGATTCATCGCCGTAAAAGATCTGCACCGCGCCTGGCGAAAGCAGCAGCAGTTCCGCCGCCTTATCACCGCCCTCACGGAAAAGGCGCGTATCATGCGAGGAGAGGTAACTTAATACGTTGAAATCCTGCATTTTATCCGCCATCTGCTGCCAGACTGGCCCCATTTCCGCCAGGCAATCGACCGCTTTCGCCGCCTGCTCCTGATAATCAAAATTGATCATCGCGTCGAAACCATAGCGATAATAATCACTTTTCATGACGCCGTGGCCCCACGCTTCGCCAGTCATCCAGAACGGGCTATCATCCAGCGCTTTGTCCGGATTGGCCTGCTTCCATTCATGTAACGCCGCGCTGGCCTGGGTTTTTAGCTGTTGCCAGGCAGGAAGCTCAACGTTTTTGGCAGTATCGACCCGGAACCCGTCAATGCCGTAATCATGCACCCACTGGCTTAACCAGTGAGTCAGATAATCCCGTGGCGTATAGCCTTCAATGAACTTTGCTTTAGTATCGGGTTTGTTGGCATAGAACGCGGGTAGGCCGGAAGGCGTGGCAGATTCCGTTTTTATATCCGGCAGGAAGGCCAGCGACAGGGTTAAATCGTCAAATCCCGGACTGTCGTAGTCGCCAATATCGGTACGAATCCACTTTTTCCCCCACCATTTTTCCCAGGCGGCGCTGTCGCTGAAGTTGATGTAGTCGTTAAAGCTGTGCCAGCTTTGTCCGGCGGCGGGTCGCCAGTTTGTCCAGCGATCGCCGAGAATTTTTTGCCGTTCCGCGCCGGATAAATAGAGCGCGCCGAACTGATACTCCTGCATATCCGCCAGCGTGGCGTAACCGGCATGATTCATTACTACGTCAAATAAAATACGGATGCCGCGCTGGTGCGCGCCGTCGACCAGCGCGCGGAGATCGGCTTCGCTGCCCATATTGGCATCCAGCGTCGTCCAGTCCTGAGTGTAATAGCCGTGATAGGCGTAATGAGGAAAATCGCCTTTTGCTCCGCCGCCGACCCAGCCGTGGATCTGTTCAAACGGCGAGCTTATCCACAAGGCGTTCACGCCTAATTGCTGTAGATAGTCCAGTTGACTCGTCAACCCGCGCAAATCGCCGCCGTGGAAAGTGCCAATCTCTTGCATACCATCCTTATGGCGACCATAGCTGTGGTCGTTGGTTGCATCGCCATTGCGAAAGCGATCCGTAAGCACAAAATAAACGGTGGCGTTGCGCCAGTTAAAAGGCGCTGATGCATGGGTTTCCGCGCGTTCCAGCAATAAAAGCCCGTGGCTGTCGGCAGGTTGCAGCGTGATTTGCCCGTTTTGGACGGTATCGGTTTGACCACTGTAATAATCGCGCACTACCGTCCCTTCCGGAAAGGTCTGGCGAACATCCAGCGTGAGCGGCGAACCATCCCAGACGGGACACTGGTAGGCGAGCTGCGCGGTGCGTTCAGGTTCAGTTTTTATCGATAACAACAGGGTCGGCGTACCGGAGCGGGTATCTACCGTTATTGTATAGTCGCCATCTTTAAACAGACGCCATTGCGGTGGCGCGCCTTCACAGGGTTTTAACGACAACATCTGGTTGAGTTTTATGGCGCCGGAGGGCTGCCAGCACTGCTGGTCAATATGGAGCGTTAACGCGCGTGTACCTTTTGTTAATGCAGCATGGCTGGTAAAGCGTCCGGTTTCCTGCGTCGAGAACGTCGGAAAACCGGGTGAGGTCCATGATGAGGCGATCGCGATACCGGGTATCAGCGTCAGAGCGAAGGCGGCAAGTTTCATCACGCTATCCTTTGTGGGCAATATTCATCAGCTTGCCTGGTTTTTAGGCGAATGAACTCCTCCCCAGCAGAGAGTCGCGCAGGAGGAGGCGCGAGGGTGAGCGACGAGGCGCAAAAAAACGCCTCTATTTGCGATAAGCACCACATTTTATTGGCATTATTGCTGCCTGTTATCGTTAATAGTTGACATAGTTTCGGATTAAGACTATTCCCTGAGGTGCTTTTTAAGCCTATTTTTGCTAGAATTTGGGGTTCAAACCTTAACTTCGTGAAAAATAAAAGGTGTTGGAATGTATCAATCCGACCAGGAGACCTAATGATATTGACTCCCATGCGACGATATGGGGCAATGATTCTTATGTTACTCACCATCGCATTTTCGGGTGAGGTGCTGGCAAAGACGCACGCAACACAAACGAGTCAAAAGTCCCACATAACTGAGACAAGTTATAAACAGGTTAGCAGTAAACAAGAGTATTCTCGCAATAGTGCAAAGAGCAGTTCACTTCCTGATTTGCGAAAATACCCTTCCGGAACCCCCAGAAAAAAAGCGTTTCTCCGGACCGTTATGCCTTACATCACCAGCCAAAATGCCGCGATTACCGCGGACCGTAATTGGCTGATCTCAAAACAGTACCAGAACCGCTGGTCGCCGTCTGAACGCGCGCGTATGAAAGATATCGCGAAGCGCTATAAAGTGAGCTGGTCCGGCAACACGCGTCGTATTCCGTGGAATACGTTGCTGGAGCGCGTCGACATTATCCCAACCAGCATGGTGGCGACGATGGCGGCGGCGGAAAGCGGCTGGGGAACCTCTAAACTGGCGCGTAGCAACAACAACCTGTTCGGCATGAAGTGTACGAAAGGGCGTTGTACCAATACGCCGGGTAAGGTGAAAGGTTACTCGCAATTCGCGTCGGTTGAGGAGTCGGTGAGCGCGTATGTCACCAACCTGAACACGCATCCGGCTTATTCTTCTTTCCGCAAGTCGCGCGCCCAACTGCGTAAGGCGGATCAGGAAGTCACCGCCACGGCGATGATTCATAAGCTGAAGGGTTACTCTACCCAGGGGTCGCGCTATAACAACTACTTGTTCGCGATGTACCAGGACAACCAGCGTCTGATCGCCGCGCATATGTAATTCTGTGTGCCGGATGGCGCTACGCTATCCGGCTACAAGGCATCTGTAGGCTGGATAAACTACAACAACGCTTCACTATGCTGGTCGCGATACTCTTTAGGCGTAGTGACGTACTCCTTTTTAAACACCGAATAGAAATATTGCAGCGACGGGTAGCCGCACATTTGCGAAATTTCGTTTATCGCCAACGTGGTAGAAACCAACAAACTACGCGCTTTTTCCAGCTTTTCGGCGTGGATCAGTGCATGTATCGTCTCGCCAACTTCTTCCTTAAAACGTTTTTCCAGGTTTGAACGTGAAATCCCAACCGCGTCCAGCACCTGCTCGACTTTAATACCCTTACAGGCATGGTTACGAATAAAGTGCATCGCCTGGATAACCGCCGGATCGGTCAGGGAGCGATAGTCTGTCGAGCGGCGCGCAATGACGCGCACCGGCGGCACCAGAATGCGCTGTAACGGCATCTCTTCACGTGCCAGCAAGCGGTGCAGCAGTTTCGCCGCCTGATAGCCCATTTGCCGCGCCCCCTGTGCGACGGAGGAAAGCGCGACGCGCGACAGATAGCGGGTTAACTCTTCGTTATCAATACCGATAACGCAAAGTTTTTCCGGCACCGGAATATGCAGGTGTTCGCAGGCCTGCAATACGTGACGGGCGCGGGCATCCGTTACGGCAATGATGCCGGTTTGCGGCGGCAGCGTCTGAAGCCAGTCGGCGAGGCGATTTTGCGCGTGCTGCCAGTTTTCCGGCGCGGTTTCCAGCCCCTGATAGACTACGCCGCGGTATTTTTCCTCGGCGACCAGCTGGCGAAAGGCGTATTCCCGTTCCGCCGCCCAATGTTTGCGGCTGGAGTCGGGCAAACCGTAAAACGCGAAGCGATTGACGCCTTTTTCTTTTAAATGCAGGAAAGCGCTTTCAACGAGCGCATGATTATCGGTGGCGATGTAATGAACGGCCGGATAATTTTCAGCAAGATGGTAAGAACCGCCGACCCCGACAATGGGTACGTCGACATCGGCTAATAATTGCGCGATATCGTCATCATCGTAATCGGCAATAACGCCGTCGCCTAACCACTCTTTAATGTTATCGATACGGGCACGGAAATCTTCCTCAATAAATATATCCCATTCGGATTGCGAGGCTTGTAAATATTCACCCACCCCCTCCACTACCTGACGGTCATAGGCTTTATTCGCGTTAAATAACAGAGTGATGCGGTGACGTTTATCAAACATGAGGATATATCCTGCAAAAGTAAACCTGGGCTCGTGGATACTATCAAAACGGCTGACACAACGGCCTGGCGAATGATAACAAATTATTTTCGCCTGAAACGTTATGCAAAATTCATCACAGCAAACGGCGGATGACAATTGTCATTTCTTATCTATATATTACGGTTTTTTGTTTATTTGCCAGGATTCGATCGCGATCGCTTTTTTCTTCTGTGGTTTTCAGCGTTTTTTTTGAGAGCCAGAGCACATTTGGGGATTCTCTTAATAGCGGTGTGAAATAACGTAATTGAGCAATAAATCAGGAAATTCCAGTATGACGTTATGTCGTTTACTTGCCGTCTTATCTGATTATGGAGCTCACTATGCAGGCTTATTTTGACCAACTCGATCGTGTTCGCTATGAAGGCCCTCAATCGACTAACCCGCTGGCATTTCGTCATTACAATCCCGACGAGCTGGTTTTAGGTAAACGTATGGAAGATCACCTGCGTTTCGCGGCCTGTTACTGGCATACCTTCTGCTGGAACGGCGCGGATATGTTTGGCGTAGGCGCGTTTAATCGCCCGTGGCAGCAACCGGGCGAAGCGCTGGAGCTGGCGAAACGCAAAGCGGACGTGGCGTTTGAATTTTTCCACAAACTGAATGTGCCTTTTTACTGCTTCCATGACGTGGATGTGTCGCCGGAAGGCGCGTCGTTGAAAGAATATAAAAACAACTTCGCGCAGATGGTGGATGTGCTGGCGGCGAAACAGGAGCAGAGTGGCGTAAAACTGCTGTGGGGAACGGCGAACTGCTTTACCAACCCGCGCTATGGCGCAGGCGCCGCCACTAACCCGGACCCGGAAGTCTTTAGCTGGGCAGCGACGCAAGTGGTTACGGCAATGAACGCCACGCATAAACTGGGCGGCGAAAATTACGTACTGTGGGGCGGGCGCGAAGGTTATGAAACGTTGCTGAATACCGATCTGCGCCAGGAACGCGAACAGATTGGCCGCTTTATGCAAATGGTGGTCGAGCACAAACATAAAATGGGTTTCCAGGGCACGCTGCTGATTGAACCGAAACCGCAGGAACCGACAAAACATCAGTATGATTATGACGTTGCAACGGTCTATGGCTTCCTCAAACAGTTCGGCCTGGAAAAAGAGATCAAAGTGAACATTGAGGCGAACCACGCGACGCTGGCGGGCCATTCGTTCCACCATGAAATCGCGACCGCTATCGCGCTGGGTATTTTTGGCTCCGTTGACGCCAACCGCGGCGATGCGCAACTGGGCTGGGATACCGATCAGTTCCCGATTAGCGTTGAAGAGAACGCGCTGGTGATGTACGAAATCCTGAAAGCGGGTGGATTCACGACGGGCGGTCTCAACTTCGACGCCAAAGTTCGTCGTCAGAGCACCGATAAATACGATCTGTTCTACGGTCATATCGGCGCGATGGATACGATGGCGTTGTCGCTGAAAATCGCCGCGCGTATGGTGGAAGACGGCGAGCTGGATAAACGCGTGGCGAAGCGCTATGCAGGCTGGAATGGCGAGCTGGGGCAGCAGATTCTGAAAGGACAACTCTCCTTAGGCGAACTGGCGCAGTATGCGGAGCAGCACCATCTGGCGCCAGTACATCAAAGCGGTCATCAGGAGCTGTTAGAAAATCTGGTTAACCGTTATCTGTTTGATAAATAACTCTATCTACCGGGCGACTCCGCGTTAGCCCGGCCTGTAGTCGTGATTAGCCCGGTAAGCGTAGCGCTGCCGGGCGCTTTCAGTAAAGGAACCCACACTATGTATATCGGGATCGATCTTGGTACATCGGGTGTAAAAGCTATCCTGTTGAATGAGCAGGGCGATGTGCTGGCTACGCATACTGAAAAACTGACCGTATCGCGTCCGCATCCCTTATGGTCGGAACAGGAACCAGAGCAGTGGTGGCAGGCGACGGATCGTGCGGTTAAAGGTTTAGGTCGGCAACAGTCGTTAAGTGGCGTCCGGGCGTTGGGCATCGCCGGACAAATGCATGGCGCGACATTGCTTGATAGCCGTCAGCAGGTTCTGCGACCAGCGATTTTATGGAATGACGGACGCTGTAGCGAAGAGTGCGCCTGGCTGGAAAAACAGGTGCCGCAGTCGCGTGCGATAACCGGTAATCTGATGATGCCCGGTTTTACCGCGCCCAAATTAGTCTGGGTGCAGCGCCACGAACCGGATATTTTCCGCCAGATAGACAAAGTTCTGCTGCCGAAAGATTTTCTGCGGCTGCGAATGACGGGCGTCTTTGCCAGCGATATGTCGGATGCGGCGGGAACGATGTGGCTGGACGTGAAAAAGCGCGACTGGAGCGACGTTATGCTCAACGCCTGTCATTTAACCCGACAGCAGATGCCAGCGTTATTTGAAGGTAGTGACATTACCGGAACGTTGCTGCCAGAGGTAGCCAGCGCATGGGGAATGCCAGCAGTACCTGTGGTGGCGGGCGGCGGCGACAATGCGGCTGGCGCGGTCGGCGTAGGAATGATCGATGCCGGACAGGCGATGCTCTCACTTGGAACATCGGGCGTCTATTTTGCCGTCAGCGACGGCTTTCTGAGTAAACCGGAGAGCGCAGTACACAGTTTTTGCCATGCGCTGCCGGAACGCTGGCATTTAATGTCTGTAATGTTGAGCGCCGCCTCTTGTCTGGACTGGGCGGCTAAACTCACCGGGCAGAAGAACGTCCCGACGCTGATTGCCGCCGCGCAGCTGGCGGATGAGCATACCGATCCGATCTGGTTTTTGCCGTACCTGTCCGGCGAGCGCACGCCGCATAATAATCCGCAGGCAAAAGGCGTTTTCTTTGGTTTAACCCATCAGCATGGCCCGGCGGAACTGGCGCGGGCGGTACTGGAAGGCGTGGGATATGCTCTGGCGGATGGCATGGATGTGGTTCACGCCTGCGGCGTCAAACCCGCCAGCGTGACGCTTATCGGCGGCGGGGCGCGCAGCGAATACTGGCGTCAGATGCTATCTGATATTAGCGGGCTACAGCTTGATTATCGTACTGGCGGCGATGTGGGGCCAGCGCTGGGCGCGGCGCGTCTGGCGCAAATTGCGGTGAATAAACAGACTCCGCTCGCCGATGTATTGCCGCAGTTGCCGCTGGAGCAGGCGCATTATCCTGATGCGCAGCGTCATGCGGTTTATCAACAACGTCGTGAAACCTTCCGTCGACTCTATCAGCAGCTGTTGCCGTTGATGTCATAAGTCAGAATGCCTTTCGGTTTTGGCTGAAAGGCATTTCCCGTAAATATTAATTCTATTGAATTATATCGAAGTAAGTATGTGTGTTTTCTGATTTTTATATTATTGCTGAGCAGGCGCCTTTTTCATCGCTATTTCTTCGCTTAATGTGTCTCACTCAACCACAAGGAGAGTGAGATGGACGATCACGTTGCACGCAGGAAACGGATATTCGGCCTGGGAATGTTAGTTGTCGGTGCAGTGGTATACCTGGTGGGACTGTGGCCAGGCTGTCATACATTGAGCGAAAAGGGATATTTTTTTGCGGCAATCGTCATGTGCGGTTTTCCAGTCTTAATTCGCCAGGAACACACGGGGAATGACCGCTTGCTTTCTCGTTGCAAATCTTTGCTGTTGCTTGGCATCGGCATGGTCGTGGTCGGCGTATTTAACCTGGCGCTGGCGGGCGCGCTGAAAATACTGTGTCTGGTGGCGCTGGGGGTCAGTATATATGGAACCGATCTTTACGCTTCCTACAGTGATGATGAATGATGGCCGGAGCCATCATTGTCGTTTAGCTAACCCATTTCCGTTTATCAATACGCTGTAACAACATGGAAAGTAGCAGGCTTCCTGTCACCGTCGCGGCAAAAACCCACACGATATCTAACGGCGGCCAGCGTTTTAACTCCAGACCATGGGTACGTAGCGCATGGATAATCAGCGCGTGGAAACCATAAATACCCAGCGAGTGGCGGGAGATAAGCCCCAGTCCAGGTAACGTCCGCACATTCAGCTTATTTTTAACTACCGTGAACAGTGAGACGGCGCAAATAAACACCATGGGACCGCAATACAGATACCAGGTATCGGCAAAATTTCCGCGCCAGCGTAATTCATGTAATGTGCCGCGAGAAATAACAAATACCGCGATGATGAACAGGGCAGTGCAGATAAGCGTCAGCGATGACTTTTGCGTCTCCATCATTCCAATGGCGCGGCCCAGGATACCGTAGAGAATGTAGTAGAACGTGTCGCCGCTGATATACAGATTGATGGGTAACCATTCAACGCCGCCGATTTTTTGCGGCACAGTATTGGGGTTAGCAATAATACCAATGACCACCATCAGCATCAGGAGCATTTTGCCGCTCACGTTTTTTACCTGGATTAATGGCGATACCAGGTAGATCACCGCAATCGCAAAGAAAAACCACAGATGGTAAAACACGGGTTTTTGTAGCGCATTTTTTAGCGAAAGCTCGACGTTGATTGAAGTAAAAAGTGAAATGTAAGCCAGGGCGACAACGCTGTAAAAGATAAGGCAGAGGGCGATACGTAAAAAATGCCGCGGTTGCGCGCAGCGCTCGCCAAAAAAAAGATAGCCTGAAATCATAAAAAACAGGGGAACGCTAACGCGCGAAGCCGAATTCAGGACATTCGCAATATCCCAGTTTAGCGGGCTGACGCTGTGGGCGTTGGTGATGTACCACGTTGTAGTATGGATCATCACTACCATTAAACAGGCGATCCCTCGCAGGTTATCAATCCAGTTAATTTTAGGCTGCATCAGTTCCTCAGCTTCCGTTTGAATAGAGTTCCAGCGCGGTGGCTCACTGGAAAAATCCGACTTTCTACGCTACATCTTGTGATGGCGTAAGGAGATTCGCACAATGTTTCTGTTACCCACAAACCTTAATAATAAGACTGACCAGCAAACCAGACGGTAATAAAAATGATAATGAAGTATTTCTGTACTGTGATGATAGCCATCGCTCTGGTGGGATGCACAGCGACACCGCCACCGACGCAAAAAGCCCAGCAGAGTAAAGTGAGCCCAACACGCACGCTGGATATGGAAGCATTGTGTAAAGCTCAGGCGGCGCAGCGTTACAACACTGGCGCACAGAAAATTGCTGTTACCGGCTTCGAACAGTTTCAGGGGAGCTATGAGATGCGTGGTAATACCTTCCGTAAAGAGAGTTTTGTCTGCTCTTTTGATGCAGATGGGCAGTTTTTACATCTTTCTATGCGGTAAAAGCCGCGCCTGGTGAGGTGTGATGCCGCGAAATCCGGCAATTTTCGCTAAACAAACCGGTTTCATACTGTATATCTCGCATCCAGCGGGTATACTGGCTCCTTCCTTTAAATCCACACGTATCCAGCACGAAATAATATGCAAAAGTTTGATACCAGGACCTTCCAGGGCTTGATCCTGACCTTACAGGATTACTGGGCTCGCCAGGGCTGCACCATTGTTCAACCATTGGACATGGAAGTCGGCGCGGGAACTTCTCATCCAATGACCTGCCTGCGCGCGCTGGGGCCAGAGCCGATGGCGACTGCCTATGTGCAGCCTTCTCGTCGTCCGACCGATGGCCGCTACGGCGAAAACCCGAACCGCTTACAGCACTACTATCAGTTCCAGGTAGTGATTAAGCCGTCTCCGGACAACATTCAGGAGCTGTACCTCGGTTCTCTGAAAGAGCTGGGTATGGACCCGACCATTCACGACATCCGTTTCGTGGAAGATAACTGGGAGAACCCGACGCTGGGCGCCTGGGGACTCGGCTGGGAAGTGTGGCTGAATGGCATGGAAGTGACGCAGTTCACCTACTTCCAGCAGGTCGGCGGCCTGGAGTGCAAGCCGGTGACCGGTGAAATCACCTACGGTCTGGAACGTCTGGCGATGTATATCCAGGGCGTGGACAGCGTTTACGACCTGGTCTGGAGCGATGGCCCGCTGGGTAAAACCACCTACGGCGACGTGTTCCATCAGAACGAAGTGGAGCAATCCACCTATAACTTTGAATACGCCGATGTGGATTTCTTATTCACCTGCTTCGAGCAGTATGAGAAAGAAGCCCAGCAGCTACTAGCGCTGGAAAACCCGCTGCCGCTGCCGGCCTACGAGCGTATTCTGAAAGCCGCCCATAGCTTCAACCTGCTGGATGCGCGTAAAGCTATCTCCGTCACCGAACGTCAGCGCTACATTTTGCGTATTCGCACCCTGACCAAAGCAGTGGCAGAAGCTTATTATGCTTCCCGTGAAGCCCTCGGCTTCCCGATGTGCAACAAAGACAAGTAAGAGGCGGCCATGTCTGAGAAAACTTTTCTGGTGGAAATCGGCACTGAAGAGCTGCCACCAAAAGCACTGCGCAGTTTGGCTGAGTCCTTTGCTGCGAACTTCACTGCGGAGCTGGATAACGCCGGCCTCGCGCACGGTAACGTTGAATGGTTTGCCGCCCCGCGCCGTCTGGCGCTGAAAGTGGCGAATCTTGCTGAATCTCAGCCCGATCGCGAAGTCGAAAAACGCGGCCCGGCGATTGCTCAGGCGTTCGACGCCGAAGGCAAACCGAGCAAAGCGGCAGAAGGCTGGGCGCGCGGCTGCGGGATCACCGTTGATCAGGCTGAACGTCTGAAGACCGACAAAGGCGAATGGCTGCTGTATCGCGCCCACGTGAAGGGCGAAAGTACCGAAGCGCTGGTGCCGAACATGGTAGCCACCTCGCTGGCGAAACTACCGATCCCGAAACTGATGCGCTGGGGCGCGTCTGACGTACACTTCGTGCGTCCGGTGCACACCGTGACCCTGCTGCTGGGCGATAAAGTGATTCCGGCGACCATTCTGGGCATTCAGTCTGACCGCGTCATTCGCGGCCACCGCTTTATGGGTGAGCCGGAGTTTACTATCGACAATGCTGACCAGTACCCGCAAATTCTGCTGGAGCGCGGTAAAGTCATTGCCGATTACGAAGCGCGTAAAGCCAAAATCAAAGCGGACGCCGAAGAAGCAGCACGCAAGATTGGCGGTAATGCCGACCTGAGCGAAAGCCTGCTGGAAGAAGTGGCCTCGCTGGTGGAATGGCCGGTGGTATTGACGGCGAAATTCGAAGAGAAATTCCTCGCCGTGCCTGCCGAAGCGCTGGTGTACACCATGAAGGGCGACCAGAAGTATTTCCCGGTTTATGACAACGCGGGCAAGCTGCTGCCGAACTTTATCTTCGTCGCCAACATCGAGTCGAAGGATCCGCAACAAATTATCTCCGGTAACGAGAAAGTGGTGCGTCCGCGTCTGGCAGATGCTGAATTCTTCTTCAATACCGACCGTAAAAAACGTCTGGAAGACCATCTGCCGCGTCTGCAAACCGTGCTGTTCCAGCAACAACTGGGCACGCTGCGCGACAAGACCGACCGTATTCAGGCGCTGGCGGGCTGGATTGCCGGTCAGATTGGCGCTGACGTCAACCACGCCACTCGTGCGGGCCTGCTCTCCAAGTGCGACCTGATGACCAACATGGTCTTCGAGTTCACCGACACCCAGGGCGTGATGGGGATGCACTACGCGCGTCACGATGGTGAAGCGGAAGATGTGGCCGTGGCGCTGAACGAGCAGTATCAGCCGCGCTTTGCCGGTGATGACCTGCCGTCTAACCCGGTGGCCTGCGCGTTGGCGATCGCTGACAAGATGGACACTCTGGCGGGTATCTTCGGTATCGGTCAGCATCCGAAAGGCGACAAAGACCCGTTTGCGCTGCGTCGTGCCGCGCTGGGCGTGCTGCGTATTATCGTTGAGAAGAACCTGAATCTCGATCTGCAAACGCTGACCGAAGAAGCCGTGCGTCTGTATGGCGACAAGCTGACCAACGCCAACGTGGTTGATGATGTCATCGACTTTATGCTGGGCCGTTTCCGCGCCTGGTATCAGGATGAAGGTTACACCGTCGACACTATCCAGGCGGTACTGGCGCGTCGTCCGACCCGTCCGGCAGATTTTGATGCCCGCATGAAAGCGGTATCGCACTTCCGTACCCTGGAAGAAGCCTCTGCGCTGGCGGCGGCGAACAAGCGCGTCTCCAACATCCTGGCGAAAGCCACTGAGCCGCTGAACGATATCGTCCACGCCTCCGTACTGAAAGAAGCGGCGGAAATTGAGTTGGCCAGACATCTGGTTGTGCTGCGTGATAAGCTTCAGCCGTACTTTGCCGATGGTCGTTATCAGGAAGCGTTGATTGAGCTGGCTGCTCTGCGCGCGCCGGTGGATGAATTCTTCGAAAATGTCATGGTTAACGCGGAAGAGAAAGATATCCGTATCAACCGCCTGACGCTGTTGTCGAAACTTCGCGAACTGTTCCTGCAGGTTGCGGATATTTCGTTACTGCAATAAGCGTTCAGTTAAATAAACAAAACCTGCTTTCGGGCAGGTTTTTTATAACGTAAATAGTATTAGTCGATTCGCTAATAATTCTGTAACTCATAGACGCGGTTATTTCTATTGATTGGCAAGAAATATTTCAGGAATACATTAACGCTGGCGGTACGGATATTGGCGTTAGAATAGCTGCGGGTGCTTGAGACTGTGTGTCTCAGGTATTCACCAAAAGGCAGACAGAGAAAAGCCCCACCTGACTATAAATCAAAAGTGCATTGCACCCATTATTGATCTCTTCAATAACAAAGTGATCTCCTGCAGTATTTCAGAACGTCCAACCATGCCGATGATCGATGACATACTCATGAAGGCATTTGCCAGACTTGATGCGGGTACCAATCCGGTTCTTCATTCAGAACAGATCTGGCAATACCGTCATCGATGGTACCAGTATCAGTTACGAGAGTTTGGCATCATCCAAAGTATGTCCCGCAAAGGCAACTGCCTTGATAATGCCTGTGCAGAATGTTTTTTCGGGACTTTAAAATCAGAAATTTTTTACACCAGTAAATTTAAGGATATTGATGAACTTAAGATAGCTATTGAGGATTACATACGATACTACAATACCCGACGAATTAGCCTTAGATTTAACGGACTCAGCCCGGTTGAATACCGCCTAAAGAGCTATCCAGGCAGAAATTAACAAGGTCTGTACAGGGATGCTATCAGGAAACCTGAACGTTGGTAGATACGCTCACGTAAATGTCTGCTATGAGCGAGGAGTGGACGCCCTATTTCACAAAAATTAGTATTGTTCTACAAGTAACTCTCACAATGAGGTTTTATGAAAATCAGAAGGTTCAGTAATGGGGATGAAATATCGTTATTCAGAGTTTTTTTCTCATCTGTACATACGATCGCATCACACTACTACACACGTGAACAAATTGATGCTTGGGCCCCAGCAGATATCGACCTGGAGCGATGGGCCAATCACATTAAGGAATTACAACCTTTTGTTGTAGAGCTGGATGGTGAAATAGCTGGATATGCAGATGTTCAACCAAATGGATACATTGATCATTTCTTTGTATCAGGAACCTATTCAAGACAGGGGGTAGGGACACTACTGATGAATTGCATTCATGAGGAAGCCAGACAGCGTGGAATTAGTGAACTTACTTCAAATGTAAGTAAGGCTGCGGAAGTGTTCTTTCTACGACACGGCTTTCATATAGTGGAGCGAGGCTTTCCTATTTGCCGTGGAGTGACATTACAAAATGCTCTGATGAGGAAATGTTTGGCGAAATAATAGTCAGCCTGCAGAAAGGCAGCATTGTTCTTTTGCCTTGTTGAACTCAGTAAACCGCTACAATGAGCAATTTCCGCTTCTGGCACAAAGCGAACATCAGTATTCGAAAAATGAAAAACGACGACTTGATGTATACCGTTTGCTATACATGGTGGTTATGCTATGCTTGTAAAGCAAATGCTATACAAAGGGTGTCTCATGAAATCAGATGTTCAACTTAACCTTAGAGCTAAGGAATCGCAGCGGGCGCTCATTGATGCAGCTGCGGAAATCCTTCACAAGTCACGTACAGATTTCATTCTGGAAACGGCCTGCCAGGCTGCCGAGAATGTGATCCTTGACCGCCGTGTATTTAACTTTAACGATGAGCAATATGAGGAGTTCATCAATCTGCTTGATGCACCGGTCGCAGATGATCCCGTTATCGAAAAACTGCTGGCAAGGAAACCTCAGTGGGACGTGTAACAGCACCAGAACCTTTGTCCGCTTTTCATCAGGTAGCTGAGTTCGTCAGCGGTGAAGCTGTGCTCGATGACTGGTTGAAGCAAAAGGGCCTCAAAAACCAGGCTCTCGGAGCGGCCAGAACATTTGTGGTGTGCAAGAAAGACACGAAGCAAGTAGCCGGTTTTTACTCTCTGGCCACCGGTAGCGTCAACCATACAGAAGCGACAGGCAACCTTCGGCGTAACATGCCAGATCCCATCCCTGTCATTATACTTGCCCGTCTTGCTGTCGATCTCTCATTCCATGGAAAAGGGCTTGGTGCTGATTTACTTCATGATGCAGTGCTTCGTTGTTATCGGGTTGCCGAGAATATTGGTGTACGTGCAATCATGGTTCATGCACTTACCGAAGAAGCCAAAAATTTCTACATTCACCATGGTTTCAAATCATCACAAACTCAGCAGCGAACATTGTTCCTTAGGCTCCCTCAATAGAATACAAAGACTGTTATGTTCAAATCGCTATAAGCGATAATTTGATAGAACGTCTAAGGTTAAATTCAGGAAGAATACGACGAACAAAATATTGATGAGACAGGAATCCGCGTGATGCAAGAAAGCAACGGAATGGATAATCCGATTGCGGACAATGTTATTTAGTTATAGCCAGAAACAAAAAAGAGCCCATGTATTAAATGGACTCTTTCGCTGATGCCTCGGTTAATCTGTCCAGGTTTTTGGGGTCAGTACAAAGTGAGCCCACCTCTGCCATTCTTGTGGCGTTATGCATTCTCAAGGCACCCTGTTAATTTTATCTTGTTGGCGCTTTGTAGGCCCGATAACCCATTATGTTATCGGGCATTTTTTTAACGTAATGGTAATTCCGTCAGACAGGTCTGGCTGTCATCACTGGTGGCAATGGCATGTGACGCCGTTTTACCGTTGTAGCTTACTTCGAGCGTCCCTTCCATATTGCGCGGTAGCCAAACACCGATAAATCCGTTTCGATAGCTTTGCATCTCTTTTTGTACGATGACAGCGCCTTTACTGTCTGTCACTTTTACAGTGAACGGTTTATTCGGCATTTCTCCCTGACAGCCGGAAAGGCTGTGGTTAAAACAGGGGTGTGTCCGCCATTCATAGGGCGCAAAAGAGAGATAGAATTTGTCGCCTAACGGCAGCGTATAAATCTGCTCTCCGTCAGATAATTTGAGTTCGGTACTGGTAATCGACGCGGAGTAAGGCAAAGGACGGCTCTGTGGCGTCTGATCAATCGCATCCACGATCTGCTCAACCGTTTTTCCCGCCAGCCCATGTTGCGCCAGAAAAGCGGATTCTGCGGATGCCGCAAGCGCGGAGCCGCTGGCGCATAAACCCAAAAGTAATAACCATGATGATTTCGACATAACTTCAATTCCTTGTGAACAATATCCTTGCCTACTATAGGGGTTCCCCTAAGGGAAAGGTCAAAGGGACGCAGGGTAAAGTAATGCAAAGTTATGCTGGGAGAGAGGGGGGAATTGGAATAAAAAAATCCCCGCCATCAGGCAGGGATTCAAAATTCTGAGCTTTTTAAGCTTACAGGCTGGTTACGTTGCCAGCTGCCGGGCCTTTAGCGCCGCTTTCGATGGTGAAGGAAACTTTCTGACCTTCGTCCAGAGATTTGTAACCATCGTTCTGAATAGCGGAGAAGTGTACGAACACGTCTTTAGAACCGTCATCAGGAGTAATAAAGCCGAAGCCTTTATCAGCGTTGAACCATTTTACGATACCAGTCATTTTACCGGACATAGTGTATTACCTTTTAAAAAATAAGTGTGCCTTTCGGCGTTATGGCGTGCTTTACAGATTTTTTAAGCGTTAAGGAAATGCGCACTACGAGGGGTATCTAATGGATAACTCTTGAAGGGACTTGCCTTACTAAACTGCTTTAATGGTCTGTACGTCAAACCGTTGAGCACATTAACTCATGTAATGCCGGGCGATGCAACTTTTATTTTACTTTATTTCTCCAGGCCAGGAATCGGGTGGGGAAAACGGTCCTTACGCAGGACCGTTAAAACAGAAAGGGGTAAAAATTACTCCATCAATTGCTTACTTAAGCGTGGGTTTGCCTGTATCAGGCGCATCAATTTGAGCTCTGCTGGCGTGGGTTTTTCGCGTTTCGATTCCCATTCCTGAACCATGGCAACCGTTACGCCCAGCGCTCTGGCGAATTCATCTGTTTTTAGTCCCGTCCCTCTCCGTAACTGTTCAAATTCGGTAAAAGGATTGGGTTTTTGCGTCAGGGTGATCTTTCGCGTTTCATCTTTAAAAACAATTTGTTCCAGGCTGCTCAGCAGCTCAAACATCGGATCTTTATATTCCATTGAGAACTCCTGTAAATCACACAGCGGGATCGTGAAGTGCATCGAAGCCTCTTAAGAATAGTCGGGAAACTTGCGGGTGGGGGGCGACGCGCCGCCAGGAAGCGCTATCGATTCGTTTCGATGCCTTACGCTACGCAACTTTTAGGACGCTAACAATTTGATCCAGGAAGGTATATCCGTCTTTCAGAAAATAATTGTAAAGATTAAAAAAATATTACATTCCCCGCTGGAAAGCTTTCTTGCCGCGTTTTTTATCGCATTGCCAGGTCAAAAATTAACAATAAAATAACAAATCAAGCACTGATGCAGATAAACATAATTTTCCGCTACAAGATCGCGTGGAAAGGGTATCCTGCAAGCCTGACCTGGACTATCCTTGTAAGCCGTCAGGCACGCAGGTGTCGTTGTGCGCATTTTTGGGTGAAAGGAGTATTAACAATGGCGACAGGTAAGTCCTGCTCTCGCTGGTTTGCGCCTGTTGTGGCGTTATTAATGGTGTTTAGCCTGAGCGGGTGTTTTGATAAAGAAGGCGATCAGCGCAAAGCGTTTGTCGATTTCCTGCAGAATACAGCAATGCGTAGCGGAGAGCGTTTACCAACGCTGACGGCCGATCAGAAAAAACAGTTTGGTCCGTTCGTGTCTGATTACGCGATACTGTATGGCTACTCGCAGCAGGTAAACCAGGCGATGGATTCCGGTCTGCGCCCGGTGGTCGATAGCGTTAACGCCATCCGCGTTCCGCAGGATTATATGACGCAACGCGAGCCGCTGCGGCAGGCAAATGGTTCGTTAGGCGTGCTGGCGCAACAGTTGCAGAATGCAAAACTGCAGGCTGATGCCGCGCATGGCGCGTTAAAGCAGGCCGATGACCTGAAACCTGTGTTTGATCAGGTCTA
The DNA here is from genome assembly GCF_046569525.1 of Salmonella sp. 741265055_HSA. Lineage (NCBI taxonomy): Bacteria > Pseudomonadati > Pseudomonadota > Gammaproteobacteria > Enterobacterales > Enterobacteriaceae > Salmonella > Salmonella sp. 741265055_HSA. The sequence continues at coordinate 39,872 of NZ_JBKFSQ010000008.1, forward strand.
CAAAAAAGTAGTCACCGTGCCGGCAGATGCTTTGCAGCCGCTGATCCCGGCGGCGCAGATCTTTACGCAGCAGTTGGTACAAGTGGGCGATTATATTGCGCAACAGGGCGAGCAGGTGAGCTTTGTCGCGAACGGCATTCAGTTCCCGACCTCACAGCAGGCCAGCCAATATAATGCGCTGATTGGGCCGTTGGCCTCGCAGCATCAGGCGTTTAATCAGGCCTGGACGGCGGCGGTAAACGCAACCCAGTAATGACAGTCTGCCCGATAAGCGCAAGCCAGCGCTTATCGGGCCTGTAGTGTTATCCCGCCGCCTGCGGATTGACGCAGTTCTTCTCTATTTTTCCCTGCAGCGCATCAATCAAATTATCCACCGCACAGGCCATCATGTTGTAGCGCGTCTCATGCGTTGCTGAGCCAATATGCGGCACTGCGACGACATTAGACATGTTCAGCAGGGGCGAATCCACGGATAGCGGTTCCTGTTCAAAAACATCCAGACCTGCCGCATATATTTCACCGTTTTGTAGCGCGGCAATCAGCGCGTTTTCATCGACCACCGGGCCGCGTCCGGCATTAATAAAAATGGCGGACGATTTCATTCTGGCAAACTGTGTTGCACCAAACAGATGTCGCGTTTCTGCCGTTAGCGGCAGGATCACGCAGACAAAATCAGCCTCCTGCAACAACGTATCCAGATCGCAGTAGCGGGCGTTAAAACGGTCTTCCGCCTCCTGATGCCGCCGACGGGCGTGATAGAGAACCGGCATGGTAAACCCAAAGTGCGCCCGCTGCGCCAGCGCCATCCCGATACGCCCCATCCCAACGATACCGAGTGTTTTGTGATGCACATCGACGCCAAACCACGCCGGGCCAATGCTTTCCGTCCATTCACCCGCTTTAACCCGTTCTGCGACGTCCACCACGCGGCGGGCAGTGGTCAGCATCAACGCCATCACCGTATCGGCAACGGTTTCCGTCAAAACGGCAGGCGTGTGCATCAGGACTATTTTGCGGGCAGTAAGGGCGTCCACCTCGACATTATCGTATCCCACCGAGATGGTCGACGCCGCGCGTAGCGCCGGCATTTTTTCCAGCAGCGCGCGGTTAACGGTTTCGCTGGCGCCCAGAAGGCCTTGCGCGCTGGCAAATGCCTGCGCGTGTCGCGCGACCGTTTCCGGATGCAGGTTCGGTACCTGGGTGACGGTAAAATGCGCCTCCAGGCGATGCAGCAAATCATCAGGCAGGGTTTTGTAGAGAATGATGGACGGCTTCATGCGGCTCTCCGTAAATCAAAAGGTAAGCGCGGCATGCGCCAACCGGAACAGGCTTATTATTAACCCGTTTAGCCATCATCGACCAGCCAATTTCCCCGCTGTCGGCAGCCGTGTCGTGGTAAATAATGAATGAATACCGAGTAATGCGCGATGTGTCCGGTCTGGCGAGGGAGTAATGCAGGCCGGGTAAAGCATACCGCCTTACCCGGTACTGTCGTTTACTGCAATGGACTCAAGGTAATTTCGACGCGGCGGTTTTGCGCCTTACCTTCTGCCGTGCTGTTGCTGGCGATCGGGTTCGCCGGACCCATTCCGCTGGTACGGATACGGCTGGCGTCGACGCCCTGGGTGATCAGCGAACTGGCGACAGAGTCAGCACGCTGCTGCGACAGGCGCATATTCAGATCGTGGCTACCGGTACTGTCGGTGTAGCCCACCACATTGACGGCGGTCTTGGGATACTCTTTCAGCACCATCGCCACGCCGGTCAGCGTGTTAGCGCCTGCCGGTTTCAGCGTCGCGCTGCTGCTGTCGAAGGTGACATTATTCGGCATATTCAGAATGATATTATCGCCGCTTCGCGTCACGCTAACGCCTGTGCCCCGCATTTTGTCACGCAGTTTTGCTTCCTGTACGTCCATGTAGTAACCCACGCCGCCGCCCAGCGCCGCGCCAGCCGCCGCGCCAATCAGTGCGCCTTTACCGCGATCTTTTTTGGAGGAGGAGAGCGCGCCGATGCCTGCGCCAACCAGCGATCCAATACCCGCGCCAATGCCGGATTTACCTGCTTCGCGTTCGCCGGTGTAAGGGTTTGTTGTGCAGCCAGATACTGCCAGGGCGCCGCTCACGATGGCAGCAATCACAAATACACGTTTTTTCATCTTAAATCCTTATCACTTTTTTATTTTTACCACAGCGACCGTGGCGGTTGATTATGACGTCTGCACATGAAGAAAATTCCAGGGAAAACTCTGAAATTTGTAAGTAACATTGATCGGCAAAATAAATAATCCCAATAATTCAGGAGCGAACCTTGACCCACGTACCATCGCGTCATTCGGTATTGACCGCCGCACACTGGGGGCCAGTCCGCGTTGAAACCGACGGAGAACGCATTTTTGCCTCGTATGGCGAACTCCCGACGGCACACCAAAACTCCCTGCAAACCGTTGTGCATGACCAGGTTCACAGTAAAACGCGGGTTCGCTTCCCGATGGTGCGTAAAGGGTTCCTGGCTTCTCCCGATAAGCCGCAAGGCATACGCGGGCAGGATGAGTTTGTTCGCGTAAGTTGGGATGACGCGCTGGATTTGATCCACGCTCAGCACAAACGTATTCGTGAAAGTTATGGACCATCGTCCATCTTCGCTGGCTCCTACGGTTGGCGTTCGAACGGCGTATTGCATAAAGCGGCTACGCTATTGCAGCGTTACATGGCGCTGGCGGGAGGGTATACCGGCCATCTTGGTGATTATTCCACCGGCGCGGCGCAGGCTATCATGCCTTATGTGGTGGGTGGCAACGAGGTTTACCAGCAGCAGACTAGCTGGCCGGTGGTGCTGGAACACAGCGAGGTGGTGGTGATCTGGAGCGCGAACCCGCTGAATACTCTGAAAATTGCCTGGAATGCCTCGGATGAGCAGGGGCTCGACTATTTTGCGGCGTTGCGACAAAGCGGCAAACGCCTGATCTGCATCGATCCGATGCGCTCGGAAAGCGTCGACTTTTTTGGCGATAAGATGGAGTGGATCGCCCCACATATGGGCACCGATGTGGCGTTAATGTTGGGAATCGCCCATACGCTGGTGGAAAACAGTTGGCAGGATGAAGCGTTCCTTGCCCGCTGTGCGACGGGTTATGACCGCTTCGCCGACTATCTTGTGGGCACGACCGACGGTACGGCCAAAACAGCGGAATGGGCGGCGGAAATTTGCGGCGTTTCTGCGGTGAAAATTCGTGAACTGGCGGAAATATTTCATCATAACACCACCATGTTGATGGCCGGTTGGGGAATGCAGCGTCAGCAGTTCGGCGAGCAAAAGCACTGGATGATCGTCACGCTGGCCGCAATGCTGGGGCAAATTGGTACGCCTGGCGGCGGGTTTGGTTTTTCTTATCATTTTGCTAACGGCGGAAACCCGACGCGCCGCACCGCCGTGTTAGCCTCGATGCAGGGAAGCATCCCTGGCGGGGTCGATGCGGTAGATAAAATACCGGTGGCGCGTATTGTCGAGGCGCTGGAAAACCCCGGTGGGTTTTACCAACACAATGGGATGGATCGCCGCTTCCCGGATATTCGTTTTATCTGGTGGGCGGGCGGCGCGAACTTTACTCATCATCAGGATACCAACCGTCTGATTCGCGCGTGGCAAAAACCGGAACTGGTCGTTATCTCGGAATGTTTCTGGACGGCCGCCGCGAAACACGCGGATATTGTTCTGCCCGCGACCACCAGCTATGAGCGTAACGATTTAACCATGACCGGCGACTATAGCAATCAGCATTTGGCGCCGATGAAGCAGGTCGTGTCGCCCCGGTGGGAGGCGCGGAATGATTTTGACGTTTTTGCTGAACTGAGCGAACGGTGGGAAGCCGGCGGTTATGCTCGGTTCACCGAAGGAAAAAGTGAGCTGGCGTGGCTGGAGACTTTCTATAATATTGCCGCCCAGCGTGGCGCCAGCCAGGGGGTGACGCTGCCGCCGTTTGCCGCATTCTGGCAGGCTAACCGTTTACTGGAGATGCCGGAAAATCCCGCCAACGCGCAGTTTGTGCGCTTCGCGGATTTTCGCCGCGATCCTGATAACCATCCGCTAAAAACGGCCAGCGGCAAAATCGAAATCTATTCTGCGCGCATTGCCAGCTATGGTTACGCGGATTGTCCCGGTCATCCGATGTGGCTGGTGCCGGATGAGTGGCACGGGAACGCCGATGCGGGGCAGGTTCAGCTACTTTCCGCGCATCCGGCGCACCGTCTGCATAGCCAGCTTAACTACAGTTCGTTACGGGAGCGGTATGCGGTAGCCGGACGCGAACCGGTGACGATTCATCCGCAGGATGCGACAACGCGCGGAATCGTCGATGGCGATACGGTACGCGTCTGGAATCATCGCGGGCAGGTTCTGGCGGGCGCGGTCGTTACCGACGGAATTCGGCCTGGCGTTATCTGTATTCACGAAGGCGCATGGCCGGACCCTGAACCTACCGCAGGCGGCATATGCAAAAACGGCGCGGTAAACGTCCTGACAAAAGATCTTCCCAGTTCCCGGCTGGGGAACGGTTGTGCGGGCAACACCGCGCTGGTCTGGTTTGAGAAATATACCGGCCCGACGCTACCGCTTACGGCGTTTGATCCGCCTGCCAACTCATAATCCAGGTGGGGTGGGAGGTATCCTCCTGCCAGGCGCTATCTTCAATACGAAAACCAAGCGCATGGTAGAAGTTTACGGCGGATTGATTTTTCTGGTAAACCTCAAGGCTCAGCAGAGGAAAACGTTGCTGGACATATTCCAGAAGCGCTTTGCCAATGCCCTGTCTTAACGCGTCGGGGGCGACAAACAGCGCCCCGACAAAACGGGCTTCCAGTACGCTGACGAAGCCTTTCAGGTGTCCATTTTCCTCCCATACCCAGGTTTGCGCGGCGGGTAAATAGACGTCGCGTACAATTGCTTCGCTCTCGTGCCAGTAACGTTCTTCGATAAAGGGATGGGCATAAATGGTACTTTTCATCCACAGCGCCAGAATAGACGCCATGTCTTCACTCTGGGATTTGCGAATCATGTTTTTCTCCCGGATGGCAAAAACAGCCGGTAATATGGTCGTTGACCAGTCCGCACGCCTGCATAAAGGAGTAACAGATAGTCGTACCGACAAACTTGAAGCCGCGTTTTTTCAATGCCTTAGCAAGCGCATCGGACGCAGGTGTTGAGGTAGGGATCTCATCCAGGCTGGCCGCCTGGGCGATCTGCGGCTGGCCATCAACGAATGACCAGACAAAATCGGCGAAAGACTCGCCGTTTTGCTCCATCGCAAGCCAGGCGCGGGCGTTACTGATAATGGCCTGAATTTTACCGCGATGTCGTATGATGCCCGTGTTCTGCAGCAGGCGTTCAACATCCTCCTCCTGCATAGCTGCGATGCGTTCCGGGTCAAACTGATGAAAACAGGCGCGATAGTTCTCCCTCTTTTTAAGCACGGTGATCCAGGATAAACCGGCCTGTTGACCTTCAAGACAGATCATTTCAAACAGCTTTCTGCTATCAGTTTCCGGTACGCCCCACTCGTTATCATGATAGGCAATATAAAGGGGGTCCTGGCTGACCCAGCCGCAACGCTGCATAGACTTCCTCGTTATTGTGGTTACCGCGAAAATTTCCTTCAACCCGCCTTGACGGGCCCGCTAAAAGGACAATAGTTAATACAGGGCTGATGCCCGACATCCTTCATTCAATGACAATAATATCGCCGAATTCGGCTCTACTCTGGAGTCGCGTTGATGATTGTAAGAAAACGCCGTGGTCGCCGGACATTGCGTTGTCTGGCGGGCCTTATGGCCTGCTCGTTTTTTATCAATACCACGTATGCCTGGCAACAAGAATATATCGTTGAAGCGGCTCCGGGGCATACGACGGAACGCTATACCTGGGACAGCGATCACCAACCGAATTACAACGACATACTGGCCGAACGTATTCAGTCTACGCAAAATACGGTGGGTCCGGTGCTTAGCCTGGCGGATGAAACCCCGCTTGATGCGACCAGCGGTATCAGTATGGGCTGGAATTTTCCGCTTTCCCGACGCGTGACCACTGGGCCGGTAGCGGCGCTGCATTACGACGGTTCGACGTCATCAATGTATAACGAATATGGCGATAGCGCGACGACATTAGCGCTTACCGATCCGTTATGGCACGCCAGCGTCAGTACGTTAGGCTGGCGGGTAAACTCGCAGTTCGGCGATGTCCGTCCCTGGGCACAAATCAGCTATAACCAACAGTTTGGGGAAAATATCTGGAAAGCGCAGTCCGGGTTGAGTCGTATGACCGCAGTAAATCAGGCGGGAAACTGGCTGGATGTCACCGTAGGCGCGGACGTGTTACTTAACCCGCACATGGCGGCGTATGCGGCGTTTTCCCAGGCGGAAAATAGCGCTACGGATAGCGATTATTTGTATACCCTGGGGGTGAACGCTCGCTTTTAACGAGATAAACCGCTGCCTGGACTTATTAGAAGTTCAGCTAATACCCTGTCTATATATTTACAAAAATATATAGGTCAATCACATTCTCTATAGACACTTTTTGCGCTTCCTGTGGTCTACTTAGCCGCGCTTGTAGACTTTCTCACATCTGCGTTAGCCGCATATTTACCTGTTTGATTAAAGAATCGTTGTACAGGTCGTTTTTATCCCGATTCCCAGGGTTTGTTTGCATGAGATACATTAAATCGATGACGCAACAGAAACTTAGTTTCTTGCTTGCGCTCTATATCGGTCTGTTTATGAATTGCGCCGTGTTTTACCGCCGTTTTGGCAGTTATGCGCAAGAATTTACCGTTTGGAAAGGTCTCTCCGCGGTTGTCGAACTTGGCGCCACGGTGCTGGTCACTTTCTTCTTACTTCGTCTTCTTTCACTGTTTGGCCGACGCGTCTGGCGTGTGCTGGCCACGCTGGTGGTGCTGTTTTCCGCTGGCGCCAGTTATTACATGACCTTCCTGAACGTGGTGATTGGCTACGGCATTATTGCGTCTGTTATGACCACCGATATCGATCTCTCGAAAGAGGTGGTGGGGCTGCACTTCGTATTGTGGCTGATTGCCGTGAGCGTGCTTCCGCTCATCTTTATCTGGAGTAACCACTGTCGCTACACGTTGTTGCGCCAGCTACGTACGCCGGGGCAGCGTTTTCGCAGCGCCGCTGTAGTGGTACTCGCAGGCGTAATGGTGTGGGCGCCTATCCGCCTGCTGGATGTACAGCAAAAAAAGGTTGAACGGGCGACAGGTATCGACTTACCCAGCTATGGCGGCGTGGTGGCGAACTCCTATCTGCCTTCAAACTGGTTATCTGCGTTAGGGCTGTATGCCTGGGCGCAGGTAGATGAGTCGTCGGACAATAATTCGTTAATCAACCCGGCCAGGAAATTTACCTATGTTGCGCCGAAGGATGGGGATGACACCTACGTTGTTTTCATTATCGGTGAGACGACCCGTTGGGATCACATGGGGATTTTCGGCTACGAGCGTAATACCACGCCGAAGCTGGCGCAGGAAAAAAATCTGGCGGCGTTCCGCGGCTATTCCTGCGATACCGCGACGAAGCTTTCTTTACGCTGTATGTTTGTACGGGAAGGCGGGGCGGATAATAACCCGCAGCGTACGTTAAAAGAGCAGAATGTTTTTGCCGTACTCAAACAGCTCGGATTCAGTTCCGATCTGTACGCCATGCAGAGCGAGATGTGGTTCTATAGCAATACCATGGCGGATAATATCTCCTACCGCGAGCAGATCGGCGCCGAGCCGCGTAACCGCGGTAAAACGGTTGATGACATGCTGTTGATTGATGAGATGCAGAACTCACTTGCCCAGAACCCGGAGGGTAAGCATCTGATTATCCTGCATACTAAGGGGTCGCATTTTAACTATACGCAACGTTATCCGCGCAGCTACGCTCAGTGGAAGCCCGAATGTATTGGGGTCGATAGCGGCTGCACGAAAGCGCAGATGATCAACTCTTACGATAACTCCGTGACCTATGTGGATCACTTTATTACCAGTGTGTTCGATCAGCTACGTGATAAAAAAGCGATTGTGTTCTACGCGGCTGACCACGGCGAGTCGATTAACGAACGCGAACATTTGCACGGTACGCCGCGCAATATGGCGCCGCCGGAGCAATTCCGTGTTCCGATGCTGGTATGGATGTCGGATAAATATCTTGCCAGTCCGCAACATGCGCAGATGTTCGCTCACCTGAAACAGCAGGCGGAGATCAAGGTGCCGCGTCGTCATGTGGAGCTGTACGATACGATAATGGGCTGCCTGGGGTATACATCGCCGAACGGCGGTATTAACCAGAACAACAACTGGTGCCATATTTCCGATGCGCAGAAAGTCGCCGCGAAGTAGGTTGTCTGCCGACTTTCTCGCCGATTGAATTGTATTTTGCGACTAAGGGATTGACGGGCGTGCGCCTGAGCAGTAAGATGCGCCCGCATTCGGTGATTGGCGCAGCCTGGTAGCGCACTTCGTTCGGGACGAAGGGGTCGGAGGTTCGAATCCTCTATCACCGACCAAATTCAGAAACCTTGCTCAACGAGCAGGGTTTTTTGTATCTGAAGTCTGACGAGGATGAGAACCTCCGGGGGCAAGAGGTTCGACCCGAGCGAAGCGAGAGAACGTTGCGTCAGCAACGGCCCGCAGGGCGAGCCACGTAGTAGCGAGTCATCCTCTATACCGACCAAATTCAGAAAGCCTGCTCAATGAGCAGGGTTTTTTGTATCTGAAGCCTGAAGAGGATGAGAACCTCCGGGGGCAAGAGGTTCGACTCGAGCGCAGCGAGAGAACGTTGCGTCAGCAACGGCCCGCAGGGCGAGCCACGCAGTGGCGAGTCATCCTCTATCACCGACCAAATTCAGAAACCCTGCTCAACGAGCAGGGTTTTTTGTATCTGAAGCCTGAAGAGGATGAGAACCTCCGGGGGCAAGAGGTTCGACTCGAGCGCAGCGAGAGAACGTTGCGTCAGCAACGGCCCGCAGGGCGAGCCACGCAGTGGCGAGTCATCCTCTATCACCGACAGGTTGACGCTCGCACCACCAGTTCAGGCATGATCCCGTCGCTGTGACTGACCTTCTTGCCCGCCAGCAAATCAAATAATAGTGTGATTGCCTGTCGCGCCACCTCATCAAGATGCATGTTGACTGCCGTCAGCGGCGGCAGCGATTCGCGCGCGCGGATACCATCATAGCGGGTGACCACGCGCATCCGCTCCGGGATAGCGACTGCCTGTTCCTGGAAAGCGCGTACCGCGCCGCTGGCAAAGGTATCGATCAGCACCAGCACGCCGTCAACGTCGGGATGTGCCTGTAATAGCTGTTGCGCGGCCTGGTAGCCAGCATTTTCACCCTCGCTTTCATTGAGAGAGTAGACGACGGGGGCCTGGCGTCCCGCGCACCAGCGCTGGTAAGCCGCTTTGCTCTCCAGAACTGATGTTCGCGGTGTGTTACCGACAAATAACGCACATTTGCTGGCACCGGAGGCCTCCAGATGCGTTAGCAGAAGTTGTGCTGTTGCCGCTGAGTGCAGCTCAACCCAGGGTGCAGGAGTCCCGGCGCCTGGCGTGCGGCCAATGGTGACGCAAGGAATGCCAGCCTGCGCCAGCGCCTGGAGCTGCGGGTCGTTCTCCGCCGGCTCAATCAGGATCGCCGCGTCAAAGCTGACGGCATCCAGTGGATTTGCCCCCGGCGGCACCAGAATCAGCGCATGCTGTTTTTCCAGCGCCATCATCGCGGACGTTAACGCCACCTCCATCATAAATCCCAGTCGTGATGCGCCGGAGGCAATCGCCAGCGGCACCGAAGAGAGCAAGGCAATGGTATTGGTTTTGCCGGTTCGCAACTGGCGGGCGCGAATATTCGGCGTGTAGTTGAGCGCAACAATGGCCTCTTCAATACGCCGTCGCGTCTGCGGCTCGACAAAGCGGGTGTTGTGCAATGCATTGGATACCGTCCCTGGCGACACGCCTGCATGGCGGGCAACATCAATCAACTTTGCACGTTTTTTATTTTGAACAGCCATCTGCTTCCTGACCTGCGAAAATTTGCGCACAGGGTAGCATATTTACCTGACGGTAACGTTTGCTTTTTTTCAATGATGATCGTAAAAAACTCTTCATTAAAACGTTTTAATGGGGTATTTTGGCGCAAATTTATTCCTCAGGAGGCGATGTGGCACACTTAACTCAGGATTCGACTTTCACCCTTGGACGCCGTCCGGCGGGCCTTATCTACGCTGATAATGCGAAGAGCTTTGGCGGCTATACGCTTTTTGCGCCGCAAACCGCCGAAGGGCGGGTTTACCTGGTGGACGAGCAGGGCGAAGTTGCGCATCAGTGGCAGCTTCCGGTTCGCGCCGGGCGTGATGCGGTGCTGCTGCCGAACGGTAATCTGGGTTATAACGGCAGCCACCGCACTTCAGCGAACCTCTATCCGGTGTGGGATCTCTGGCACGGCGGCGACTTCTACGAAGTGACGCCGGATAACGAAATTGTCTGGCACTATGAAGATATTTACCATCACCACGATGCTCAGTGGCTGGAAAACGGTAATCTGCTGTATACCGCCGCGTCGCCGTTACCTGCCGATATCGCCGCCCGTGTTACCGGCGGCGACCCGCGACGTGATGCGCCGGACGGCGTGATTCAGAGCGACGTCGTCAAAGAGGTCAATCGCGACGGTGAAGTGGTCTGGGAATGGCGTGCCTGGGAGCATTTGAATCCGGAAGATTTCCCGATTCATGATATTTTCGACCGCCGCCACTGGCCGATGATTAACGGCCTGTCCGTCACCCGTGATGGCCTGGTGCTGATGAGCCTGCGTACCACTTCCGGCGTCATTGCCGTGGATAAAGAGAGCGGGAAGGTTATCTGGCATGCAGGGCCGGAAGTGGTAGCGCAGCAGCACACGCCGGTTGAGATGGAGAACGGGTCGATTCTGGTTTTCGATAACGGCAACCTGCGTCCCGGCGTCACCTCGCCACATTCCACGGTGCTGGAGTTCGATCCGCAGACCAAAGCGATTACCTGGCAGTATCGCGATATCTTCCCGTCGGCGTTTTTCTCGCCGTATATGGGGAGCGCGCAGCGGCTGGCGAACGGCAACACCTTTATCTGTGAATCGGCGTTTGGCCGCCTGTTTGAAGTCACCCCGGAAGGCGAAACGGTATGGGAATATATCATTCCGTTCTTTAATGAATATCCGGAGCACCTCAGTAAAGGCATTATTCCTGGAAAACAGAACAGCGCCTTCCGTGCGCATCGCTATGCCGCTGATGCCATTAGTTGGTTGAAATAATGCAGACCGCCAGCCCGCGCTGGCGGTTATTTTTTTGATGTTTTATGGGAGTTAATCATGCCGCAGCCTGGCCTTACTACGCCGGATAACGATGCATTACCCTGGCAAACCACCTTACTTTTGGCGCTTCAGCATGTGCTGGTCGTTGCCGCCACCCCCATTACCTCCGTCTTCCTGATCGCCAAAGCGCTCCACTTTACCGATACGGTGACCGCCTCGGTACTTAGCGCGACCTTTCTGATGTGCGGTCTGGGCGCTATTTTGCAAAGCCTGGGTGTGAAAGGGGTGGGCGCGCGTTTGCCGTTTATTATGGTACCGGGGGGCGCGCCGATTGCGATTTTCGTTGCGATCGCTTTACAGACCAATATCCAGACCGCGATTGGCGCCGTAATTCTGACCTCGCTGTTCTACTTTATCGCGTTGCCGATTTTCCGCCGCTGCCTGCACCATTTTCCCCCCTTTATCATTGGCATCATGCTGCTAATGGTGTCGATTAACCTTATTCGCCTGTACGGCGGGTTGATCATTGGCCAGCCAGGGAGCGCCGACTTCGCTCATCCAACCAGTATCATTTTATCGCTGGGGACTATCCTGATAACGCTGATTTTCGCGCTGGCGTTTAGCGGTATTTTGCGCCAGCTGGCGGTGATGTTCGGCCTTTTAGCGGGAACGTTGCTGGGAATGGCGCTGGGCAGCACCGATTTTAGCGGTGTTGGTCACGGGCCGCTGTTTAGTTTCCCACAGCTTTTGCCGTTCGGCTGGCCGATTTTTGATCTCTCCGCCTCGCTGCCGTTACTGATTTACGCGGTCATCTCTATGGCTGAAGCAACCGGGCAAACGATTGCGACCGCGGAAATAGTCAATTCCACGCAAAATGTGCAGCAGGCGATTCCACGTACCATTCGTGGTGATGCGGTAATGTCGCTGCTGGGGGGGATTTTTGGCACCTCCTTAATTATCACCTCCGGCGAAAATATTGGGGTGGTACGCACCACTAACGTGAAATCGCGTTTCGTGACTGCGGCTGCCGGAGGATTGTTAATCCTGATTGCCATATTCGCGCCGCTGGTACGTCTGGCGACCTGTCTGCCAGGTTCGGTGGTGTGCGGTACGGCGGTGATTGTCTTCAGCATTATCGGGGTCATCGGCATTGATATGATTGCGCGTGAGCCACTGCATACGCCGGGTAAAACCTACGCGCTGGCGATGGGGCTGGCCATGGGAATGCTACCTATACTGGTACCCGGCCTGTATCAGAATTTCCCGGCGGGCGTACAGATGGTCTTTGGCAACGGCATGGCAGCAGGGACGTTGACGGCGATTCTGGTGAACTCGTTGTTTAACTGGAGCGAAAAGCGCACGCAGGCCAGGGTCAAAAGTTAGTTTTTGTGATCGCGGTAGGCCGCACGACGGCCTACTTATTTACAATTTTGTGACATATTCGATGGTGTTTTTCAATGTCCGGATAACTCTTTTTTGCACACGGTTTATGGATAACCTCAGCATTTTCGCCTGGGCGTTTTAGCGTTAGTGGTATTAATCGCTCAGATAATCAACATATCGAAAGAAATTTTTTAATTAATGTCTAATTGTTAATCACTAACTGTTGCAAAATATTAAGTGAATAACTCTGCCTTTCTGCCCATAGCACAAATTTCTCTGCTGAAAATACCCTTTTGAACTTTTTTTAATCTTTGTTTGTTAATTCTCACCGTTGTTGTAAAAGCTGGTTACCTGTATTGACGTTTTGACATTCTATTGACAGATTGTAGGGAATGAGGGGCATTTTATGGAGAATCCGCACTGCAACTCAGTCGATTATGCGAACGGAATCCCCACCTCACACTACTGACCTGACCAGGTAAAAAACAAAAAAGGCCGGGCGGTAAAAGCCACTGCAAAGGGCAAAACAACATACATCACAATTGGAGCAGAAGAATGAGTATTTCCTTGAAGAAGTCAGGGATGCTGAAGCTTGGTTTGAGCCTGGTGGCCATGACCGTTGCTGCCAGCGTGCAGGCCAAAACCCTGGTTTATTGTTCAGAAGGCTCGCCGGAAGGCTTTAACCCACAGCTCTTTACGTCTGGCACCACCTATGATGCCAGCTCCGTACCTATCTATAACCGTCTGGTGGAATTCAAAATCGGCACCACGGAAGTGATCCCGGGTCTTGCTGAGAAGTGGGATATCAGCGAAGACGGTAAAACCTATACGTTCCACTTACGTAAAGGGGTGAAATGGCAATCCAGCAAGGATTTCAAACCCACGCGCGAGCTGAACGCCGATGATGTCGTGTTCTCTTTTGACCGGCAGAAAAACGAGCAGAATCCGTACCATAAAGTGTCTGGCGGCAGCTATGAATACTTTGAAGGCATGGGGCTGCCGGATCTGATTAGCGAAGTGAAGAAGGTCGACGATCACACGGTGCAGTTTGTGCTGACGCGTCCGGAAGCGCCGTTCCTTGCCGATTTAGCCATGGACTTCGCCTCTATTCTTTCCAAAGAATATGCTGACAACATGCTGAAAGCCGGTACGCCGGAAAAAGTGGATCTGAACCCGGTCGGCACTGGCCCGTTCCAACTGGTGCAATATCAGAAAGATTCCCGCATTCTCTACAAAGCCTTTGACGGCTACTGGGGCACGAAGCCGCAGATCGACCGTCTGGTCTTCTCCATCACGCCTGACGCTTCCGTGCGTTACGCCAAACTGCAGAAGAACGAATGTCAGGTGATGCCGTATCCGAACCCGGCTGACATCGCCCGTATGAAGCAGGATAAAAACATCAATCTGATGGAGCAGGCCGGTCTGAACGTGGGTTATCTCTCCTATAACGTACAGAAAAAACCGCTGGATGATGTCAAAGTTCGCCAGGCGTTGACCTATGCCGTGAATAAAGAGGCCATCATCAAAGCCGTTTATCAGGGCGCGGGCGTTGCGGCGAAAAACCTGATCCCGCCGACAATGTGGGGCTACAACGACGATATTAAAGACTACGGCTACGATCCGGAAAAAGCGAAGGCGCTGCTGAAAGAAGCCGGTCTGGAAAAAGGCTTCACCATCGATCTGTGGGCGATGCCGGTACAGCGTCCCTATAACCCGAATGCGCGTCGTATGGCGGAAATGATCCAGGCGGACTGGGCGAAGATTGGCGTTCAGGCCAAAATTGTCACCTATGAATGGGGCGAATACCTCAAGCGCGCTAAAGATGGCGAGCACCAGACGGTGATGATGGGCTGGACCGGCGATAATGGCGATCCGGATAACTTCTTCGCCACGCTGTTCAGCTGCGATGCCGCCCAGCAAGGCTCCAACTATTCAAAATGGTGCTACAAGCCGTTTGAAGACCTGATTCAGCCTGCGCGTGCGACCGATGACCACAACAAGCGTATTGAACTCTATAAACAGGCCCAGGTCGTGATGCATGACCAGGCGCCAGCGCTGATCATCGCTCACTCCACGGTTTATGAGCCAGTGCGTAAAGAAGTTAAAGGCTATGTGGTTGATCCATTAGGCAAACATCACTTCGAAAACGTCTCTGTCGAATAATTAAAAGAGCGCTGCGCCCCGGTGTTGTGTAGGCCGGATAAGCGCAGCGCCATCCGGCGTAATGCTTTATCCGCGATGCAGTTTGCGTGGGATAAGATTTGTGAGCAATACAGACTCACGGTTCCAGGCCGTGGGTCATGAGAGAGAATTCGGGTTATGTTGCAGTTCATTCTCCGACGTTTGGGACTCGTTATCCCGACGTTTATCGGTATTACCCTTCTCACCTTTGCCTTTGTCCACATGATCCCCGGCGATCCGGTGATGATCATGGCGGGTGAGCGAGGTATTTCCCCTGAGCGCCATGCTCAACTGCTGGCTGAACTCGGTCTTGATAAACCGATGTGGCAGCAGTACCTCCATTATATCTGGGGGGTGATGCATGGCGATTTAGGCATCTCGCTGAAAAGCCGAATCCCCGTGTGGGACGAGTTCGTGCCTCGCTTTAAAGCGACGCTGGAACTTGGCGTCTGCGCCATGATTTTTGCCGTCGCCGTGGGGATTCCGGTGGGCGTGCTGGCCGCAGTGAAGCGCGGTTCTATCTTCGATCACACTGCCGTTGGCCTGGCGCTGACTGGTTACTCTATGCCTATCTTCTGGTGGGGCATGATGCTGATCATGCTGGTCTCCGTCCACTGGAACCTGACGCCGGTTTCCGGGCGCGTGAGCGATATGGTGTTCCTTGATGATACCAATCCGTTGACGGGCTTTATGCTGATCGACACCGCTATCTGGGGCGAAGAGGGTAACTTTATTGATGCGCTGGCGCATATGATCCTGCCTGCGATGGTGCTCGGCACAATCCCGCTGGCCGTCATTGTGCGTATGACCCGTTCGTCGATGCTGGAAGTGCTGGGGGAGGATTACATCCGTACCGCACGCGCCAAAGGGTTGACCAGGATGCGCGTCATTATCGTCCATGCTCTGCGTAACGCCATGCTGCCAGTCGTCACCGTGATCGGCCTGCAGGTCGGGACGCTGTTGGCGGGCGCGATTCTGACAGAAACTATCTTCTCGTGGCCCGGTCTGGGGCGCTGGCTGATCGATGCGCTGCAACGCCGCGATTATCCGGTAGTGCAGGGCGGCGTGTTACTGGTAGCGACGATGATTATTCTCGTCAACCTGCTGGTAGACCTGCTGTACGGCGTGGTGAACCCGCGTATTCGGCATAAGAAGTAAGGGGCCATCATGTCACAGGTTACTGAAAATAATGTTAATGCCGCACCGGCGCCCATGACGCCATTGCGGGAGTTCTGGCACTATTTCAAACGCAATAAAGGCGCGGTCGTCGGGCTGGCGTATGTTCTCATCGTGATCCTGATTGCGGTGTTTGCCAACTTTATTGCGCCGTACAACCCGGCAGAGCAGTTCCGCGATGCGCTGCTGGCGCCGCCGGTCTGGCAGGAAGGCGGCAGTTGGGCGCATATTCTGGGAACGGATGATGTTGGTCGCGATGTCCTCTCGCGCCTGATGTATGGCGCGCGTTTGTCACTGCTGGTCGGCTGTCTGGTGGTCGTCCTGTCGCTGGTAATGGGGATTATTCTCGGCCTGGTCGCGGGCTACTTCGGCGGTCTGGTCGATAACATTATCATGCGCGTGGTCGATATTATGCTGGCCCTGCCAAGCCTGCTACTGGCGCTGGTGCTGGTGGCGATCTTCGGCCCCTCCATCGGCAACGCAGCGCTGGCGTTGACGTTTGTGGCGCTGCCGCACTATGTCCGCTTAACCCGCGCGGCGGTTCTGGTAGAGGTGAACCGCGATTATGTGACTGCCTCCCGCGTGGCGGGCGCAGGTGCGATGCGTCAAATGTTCGTCAATATTTTCCCGAATTGCCTTGCGCCGCTGATCGTTCAGGCGTCACTGGGCTTCTCTAACGCCATTCTCGATATGGCCGCCCTCGGCTTCCTGGGCATGGGCGCACAGCCGCCAACGCCGGAGTGGGGCACCATGCTCTCTGACGTATTGCAGTTCGCGCAAAGCGCCTGGTGGGTCGTGACCTTCCCGGGGCTGGCGATTCTGCTGACGGTACTGGCATTTAACCTGATGGGTGACGGTCTGCGTGACGCGCTCGATCCCAAACTGAAGCAGTAAGAGGTTCGAGATGGCGTTATTAAATGTAGATCAATTATCGGTGCACTTCGGCGACGAAGGGACACCGTTCAAAGCCGTCGACCGCATTAGCTACAGCGTGAAGCAGGGTGAGGTGGTCGGTATTGTCGGCGAGTCTGGTTCCGGCAAATCCGTCAGCTCGCTGGCGATTATGGGGCTTATCGATTACCCAGGCCGCGTGATGGCGGAAAACCTGCTCTTTAACGGACAGGATCTGAAGCGCATTTCCGAGAAGGAACGTCGCAACCTGGTGGGCGCTGAAGTGGCGATGATTTTCCAGGACCCGATGACCAGCCTCAATCCTTGCTATACCGTTGGCTTTCAGATTATGGAAGCCATCAAGGTACATCAGGGCGGGAACAAGAAAACCCGTCGTCAGCGAGCGATTGACCTGTTGAACCAGGTGGGCATTCCCGATCCGGCCTCTCGTCTGGATGTCTATCCGCACCAGCTTTCTGGCGGCATGAGTCAGCGCGTGATGATTGCGATGGCAATAGCCTGTCGACCAAAGCTGTTAATTGCTGATGAACCGACCACGGCGCTGGATGTGACCATTCAGGCGCAAATCATTGAGCTGCTGCTGGAGTTGCAGCAAAAAGAGAACATGGCGCTGGTGCTGATTACCCATGACCTGGCGCTGGTGGCGGAAGCGGCGCACAAAATTATCGTCATGTACGCCGGGCAGGTCGTCGAAACCGGCGCTGCGCAGGATATTTTCCGCGCGCCGCGTCATCCCTACACCCAGGCACTGCTACGCGCGTTGCCGGAGTTTGCGCAAGATAAAGCGCGTCTGGCGTCGCTGCCGGGCGTGGTGCCGGGGAAATATGACCGACCGACGGGCTGTCTGCTTAACCCGCGCTGCCCCTACGCCACGGACAGATGCCGTGCGGAAGAACCTGCTCTCAACCAACTGGACGATGGACGTCAGTCAAAATGTCATTACCCACTCGATGATGCCGGGAGGCCCACACTATGAGTACGCATGAGGCCACCTTGCAACAGCCGCTGTTGCGGGCTATCGACCTGAAAAAACACTATCCGGTGAAGAAGGGGATCTTTTCTCCGGAACGGCTGGTAAAAGCGCTGGACGGCGTGTCGTTTAATCTCGAACGCGGTAAAACGCTGGCCGTAGTGGGGGAGTCCGGTTGTGGAAAATCCACACTGGGTCGCCTGCTGACAATGATTGAAACGCCAACCGGCGGCGAGCTTTATTACCAGGGGCAGGATCTGCTCAAACACGATCCGCACGCCCAGAAACTACGGCGGCAGAAAATTCAGATTGTGTTTCAGAACCCCTACGGTTCCCTGAACCCACGCAAGAAAGTGGGGCAAATTCTGGAAGAGCCGTTGCTGATCAATACCAGCCTGAGTAAAGCGCAGCGTCGTGAAAAAGCGCTGGCGATGATGGCGAAGGTGGGGCTGAAAACCGAGCACTACGACCGCTATCCGCATATGTTCTCCGGCGGCCAGCGTCAGCGTATCGCTATCGCCCGCGGTCTGATGCTTGATCCGGACGTAGTGATTGCCGACGAACCGGTCTCCGCGCTCGACGTGTCGGTGCGCGCCCAGGTGCTGAACCTGATGATGGATTTGCAACAGGATATGGGGCTGTCTTATGTCTTTATCTCGCACGACCTGTCAGTGGTGGAACACATCGCCGATGAAGTAATGGTCATGTACTTAGGCCGCTGCGTGGAGAAGGGCACGAAAGACCAGATCTTCAACAACCCGCGTCATCCGTACACCCAGGCGTTGCTCTCCGCCACGCCGCGGCTGAATCCGGACGATCGCCGTGAGCGGATTAAGCTGACCGGCGAGTTGCCGAGCCCGCTGAACCCGCCGCCGGGCTGCGCCTTCAACGCCCGCTGCCGCCGTCGCTTCGGACCCTGCACGCAGTTACAGCCGCAGCTTAAAGAGTACGACGGCCAGTTGGTGGCCTGCTTTGCCGTCGATCAGGATGAAAACCCGCAGAAACCGCTGAGTTAATTGCGTTTTATGCCGGATGGCGGCTGCGCCTTATTAAGCCTACACCGTACCTGTAGGCCTGGTAAGCGTAGCGCCACGGGGCATGGCTCTCCGGTACGACTTAGAGCCTATCCCATTAGGGCTATTTTACTTGCCATTTTGGTCCTGGGCA
Organism: Salmonella sp. 741265055_HSA; assembly: GCF_046569525.1. Taxonomy (NCBI): domain Bacteria; kingdom Pseudomonadati; phylum Pseudomonadota; class Gammaproteobacteria; order Enterobacterales; family Enterobacteriaceae; genus Salmonella; species Salmonella sp. 741265055_HSA. The sequence continues at coordinate 58,998 of NZ_JBKFSQ010000008.1, forward strand.
GTGCTCAAAATCCTCACGTACTACGTGTACGCTCCGGTTTTTGCGCGCTGTCCGTGTCCAAACTGGCTGCGCCAATAACGCCTGGTGGGATAGGCTCTTATTCAATCAATTTTAATAACGGCGACAGGCACAATAATATTCCATATAACAGAATAAGCCAGGTTTTCAGGCCGCGTAATTTTTTCAGTTGCGCTACTTTATAAATCAGGAAAAAGGGAATAATACACGCGACAATGCCATAAAGCGGACTGCCTAACTGGAAAAAGACCAATACTGAGACGCGAAACGAAACCCAAATAACCAGAGTCACCACGATAAAGACACAGATTCCAGATGTCAGTAACAGTGGGTTGACGTTTTTGACATCCATAATACGACTCAATACATTCAGCACAATACCTTTAAGCGCTTCGTGAAAACCTAAATAAATACCAAAGAACGCGGTAAGTACGGCAAAAATATTGAGGATGGTAGAGGTAATGTGGATGATATGGCCAGGGATTACCTGAGCTGCCAGCGCAAGGGCGGAAATATTCTGCTCGAACGCTGATACCGCCTCTTCATGGCTAATCGAAAAGGTAAACGAGAACGAGAAAAAGAGAATAATGGCAATCAGCGTAATATAGCTAATGCGATGCGTGCGAATCGCCATCCGGGTGGCCAGCACACGGTCAGGCTCGCGCTTACGATAGGCGATGTTCATTGGGTTTAGCACCTGAATGAAGACCGCAGAAAAGAAGCAAAATGGGATAGTGAGCAGTACGTCGCGAAAGAAAACCGATGCGGCGGGAAAGGCGGAAATATTATCAAGATTCCAGTGTGGGATCATCGCAAAACCGAATATCAGAATGATCCCGACTTTCACCACCACCATCGGACCGGAAATTTTAAATAATAACTTTTCCCCGCCGGAGGCAATCGCCACCAGCACGGCGAAAATCGCGACTTTATAGATAATAGACTGCGAAAGATCGGCCTCAGTAAGGCCGAAGGTTTTGATATAGGAGGCGCTATCAAACACCACCGACAGGGAGTAAATAAACACTCCGTGGATAATCATAAGAAAATAGATTACACCGAGAAAAACGCCCCAGTTTTTGCCAAGATAGTGACTGATAATATCGGTATAATCGTCACAGGTTTCGCTTTCAGATAACGTTTTTAGATAAATATCCTGCACAATATAGGTAGCGGGATAGGCGATGATAAAAGCGGTAATAAATACCCAGATCCCCTTGAGACCGATTTGCACTGGCATTAAGACGGTACCGGCGCCGATCGCCATACCGATACACAAGAGCACCCAGCCAAAATCATATTTTGTAAACGGTAATCTCGTTGGAAGCGGTGTGGTCGTAGCGTTACTGTTATTTAATGGTAATGTGTCGTCCTGCATAGAGCCCCCTGCCCAAAATATAGGCAGCTCTCTCATAAAGAATGCTGCCTATAACCAGGCTATAGTGCCTTGATACCCGATGCGGCAAACCGGTGACAGCGGTTCGCCGAGCAATTGTCAGAATGCTGCTTTTCTGCTGGCGCGTTCAAGGTCATGAATAATATCGTCGGGATCTTCAGGTCCCGCTGAAAGACGGATAAGTTCGTCGGTAATACCTGCTTTTAGCCATTCCTCTGGCGCAACAGGCGAATATGTCATAGACGCAGGATGCTGAACGAGGGTTTCGGTATCACCGGGACTGGCCGCGAGGAGGCATAATTTACAGAATTGAGCGGCTGACTGCCAGCCTCAGAAATGCTGAATGTATTCTGGCAAATAAAAGTAACCGTCTGCGAAGCGTCACGCAGATTGCACGTTAGCGCCGTGCCGGGACGGAGATTTTGCCGTAATATCAGCAGCAAGCCGGGTTTACCCGGTGAGGCGCAATGTTGCGGGGGCTTGATCCCCGGCGGCATAGGTTGCTGGATAGAGAAAACCCCCGCACGTTGACTGGTATAAACCTGGCAACCTGACGGGGGCTAACTTGAACCTCAACACATCAAGGATAGCCGCGAACGGTTGCCATTGCAACAAGGCGGCTATATGACGCTTACGCAGTTGGGCGTGGCCTTCTGGCACGATCTGGCGGCGCCGATCATTGCTGGCATTATCGCCAGTGTGATCGTCAACTGGCTACGTGACAGGAAGTAACGCGTTTTGAGCGTCTGTCCGCCGTAATGGCAACATGCGCCCGAACCAGGCCGCAGGGGAAACCTTGCGGCCTTTTTCGGTTTACTGCGGGTAAGGCACCCAGTCGCCGCCATTCAGACGAACGTAGGGCTTACCCTGATACTGAATCACCACCGCATTAGCGTTTTCTGAAACCGGCGCGGTTTGCGGCAGATTGCTGGTCAGCTTGTTCCAGTTCACACTGTCTTCGGTAAAGAGCTTACCGTCCACGGCGCGTACGACCAGTTCGGAAATCGCCAGGTAGCTGCTCGGCTGATTAATATCAATCGGCGCGCCCTCATGCGGGGCTTTCATGCCAAAAAATTTCACGCCCGCCGGGACGTTGGTGATGGAGGGGCTGGGGATATCGCGCAGGCCAGAGATCTGCATTCTGTCGCCCTTCAGCGCGCCGCCGTGCTCCGGTACGACCACCACCATCACCTTACGCCCGGATTTCTCCAGTTCGGTAAAGAAAGCGTCCAGTTCATCGAACAGTTTCTGCGCGCGGATTTTATAATCCGCCGTTTTGCTGACGCCGGGAAAATGGTTGCCATCGTGCAGCGGCAGCAAGTTAAAGAAAGTCGCGGAGCGGGAATTGGCTTCACGTTCTTCCCCTGTCAACCAGCGGTTCAGGACCGCCAGATCGTCATATACCGGCGAGCCGTCGAATGACAGCAGGGCGGTTGGCAGGCCGGACTGGTTCATCAGTTCGCTCTGCATACCGCCGTTTTCGCGAACTTCTTTCAGGAAGCCGCCAAATTCACCGTTATGATCCATCATCAGATGCTGAGTAAAGCCCAGCTTCGCAAGATTATCAAACAGATAACATTCGTTATCGGCTGGTTGATAAAGTCGGGTATGCGATGGTTGACCACAACTGGCGCGCAGCAGACGAATGGCCGCCGGGCCGCTGTAAGACGTACCGGAATTAAAGTGTTTAAACAAAATGTCAAAGTGCGACCATAGCGGATGTGACATCAAGCCTGCCGCTTCGACATCCGACCAGGAGAGCGAACAAATATTGATGACCAATAGGTCGAACGGCTGCGCATCAGGCGGAAGTTGTGCCGGGAACGTCGTTTTCCGCTTTTCTTCCGCGGCATAGAAGGTGTTCAACCAGGCGTTCAGATTCGCGGTCGTCGGCGGCGCGGTTTGCGCAGGCATATCGCCGATGACCGGCTTATCGCCCGCTGTCGCGACGGTAGCGGCTGCATTACCGCCAGTCGTCGTCACCGTATCGGTTGGCTGGCCTGCCGGCCACAGCGTAAAAACCGGGCCGGTTAATGTCAGGACATTCAGCCATACCATGATGGCGACCACAAACACCGTGACCCGAATCCACTGTGATAAAAATAGCCAGGCAACCAGCAGTACGAAGATGGCGCCGATCATTTGCCAGTTAATAAAACGGGCGATCAGATCGAGCAGATAACCGGAGCTGAATTCCGCCACCTGCGTCCCCTGGCTCATAATGCTTTGCGGGCCGGGCAGCCAGGTATCGTGCCAGAACAGCGCGAAGCCGACGGGAATGGCAATCCAGTGGCGCAACCGGTGAAGGCGATATTTTGGTATTGGCATGAGCAGAAACGCCATGAATACCAGATTCAGTAAAGGATGAAAATTCAGATAGCCTGCCCACAGCAGGCCAAACTTGACCAGAAAATAGAAGTTCCAGCCGGAAAGGCCGCGCCAGTATTGCCAGAGCGGAGAAGGCATTGAAGGAGTTTGAGTATGCTGAGTCATTTTTTGTCTGCCTTGACTTTCGTAGCGCGGCGCAGAGTTCCGGCTGGTTTTACATAACGAGGTTTGGCAAATAGCAGCCGGGTCGTATCACTGATACGGCGTAGCGAATGACGCGCCAGATACCCCAGCGGAAAGAAAATCAGCGCGCAAAAAAGGATAATTTGCACGATATCGCTGATGGTCATCATGATGCACGCTCCGCGGTGTCGTCGAGCAATCGCAGGGGTTCAGGAATACGACGCCAGATGCGGCCATCGTGTTCGGCATTTATTACCGGGTCGGCGCGTTTTGCCAGCGGTAGCGGCGTTCCCCACAGTTCCGGCGACAATAAGCGCATCTGCACCAGCTCGGCGCTGATTTGTTTATCTTCGAACCAGACCATACGATTAGAGAAAATATCGCCCGTCGGCAAAGGGAAAATATGGTTTAACGCGGTATCCAGATCGTTGACCCGGCAGAATGATAAAAACAGCACCAGACGGTTGCCGCCGATGGTCATAATATCGCCGGTTCGGCTTGGCCGACATAATGTTAACGCCTGCTCAACCCGAATGCCCGGTACTGGGCGCAGCGCGACCAGAACGCCTTTCCCGTCGGCGGGGAGCAGGGTGTTGCTCATCATCGTATGGATGGCATCGCAAAAGGTATCCCACGGCTGAAAACCGCGCAGTTTCAACGGCTGCGTCATCGACAGTAGCGTGGTGATGTCTTCCGGTACGTAACGGCTGAACTGCTGCCCCTGCACGCTTTCAATAAGCGTCAGACAGCGTGAAAGCGGGGCGTTCCAGGGAATGATCATATTCGCGCCGCAGCCCAGCAGCAGGCGCTCATCGGTGGCGCGCAAACTGGCGATATTTTCGCGCACGACAATTTTCAGCGCGCTTCCCCGCTGGCGTCGCAAAGTATGAATGCGACGAGCAAGCGGCTCGATTTGGTTGTTCTGTGTAAGCGAAAAAATAATTGTCGCGGCCTGCGCCGTGCGCGCGTCGTTGAATAGCGCTTCGTTATTGTCGAAAAGCGTCCAGTGTTCCGAGAGCGGCGGCGCGCCTTCAAGGACGGCGACGTGGCTAAGAATGCGTTTTTCGTCGCTACGCGGCTGAATTGCCGTCTCCTCCTGATGGGATAGCGTCCAGCGTTCGTCCTGCTGACACAGCAATAACTGCTGGCGGGCGCTGACGCCTTTTTCGTTACACCAGAAGGCAATATCGAACAAATGTTGGTCGCCCTGAAAACGTAAACTGGCGAGGCCGAAAAGTGAGCGATACTCGCCCATCAACAACGAGGACTGTTTATCGCTATTATTACAAGGGTTAATAACCAACAATGAACAGTGATGAAAACGAGTCCATTTATTCATTTTTTCCAGCCATTTATGCAGGCTTTCTGACGTTATATTCCGCCACGTGTTATTTGCACAAATAAGAATGAAAAAGTAATGCGTCGGGTTAACAGAACAAAGCAAATCGTGGGGCAAAGAGTATAGCCCTTTTTCTGAATCCGGCATGGTAAATAAGCGGATTTTCTCCGGACCGTGAGATTCATCTAATTTGATTACTTTGCCAGGATCGCCTTCCATGCCGATGACGGCGACATTTGCATTCTCCGTTTGTGACGCAATCGTTTGATTCACCAGGCTGATGGCATCTTGCTGGCGATCGGCGTTAACCCACCAGACGCCGCCGGTTGGCATATGGCGCAGTTCATCCCATAATGATGAGATGCCGAGAGAAAATACGGGGTCCACAGTGTCCCTCATGTCACTATTTTAACTGTTTATCAGTTTACTAGCGAAAGCACAAAAATAAACCTAACATTGAAATTAAAACGCATCAGATTTAGCATGTGAATCAATTTGTCCGGCAGGATGCCCTGTAACTCTGCGCTTTGCATTTTTACACATTATAAATGATGTCACGGAAAGATGAAAAATGCGCGTTCTCCCGTATTGACGACGGGGCGTAATGCTGCCAGTGAGAAATATTTAAAAAGGAGCAACCAGAATGTATAACAATGAACCTGGCGCTCAGTCCGATCCAACATTGGGCTACACTTTTCAAAATGATTTTCTGGCATTAAGCCAGGCGTTTTCACTACCCGAAATAGATTATACCGATATTTCCCAACGCGAACAGTTGGCGGCGGCGATTAAAAGATGGCCACTCCTGGCTGAATTTGCGCAACCACATTCATTAAGGAAGCCATGAATGGCGATTCTGGGACTGCAGGGCGTGCGCGGCGGGGTGGGAACTACATCTCTCACCGCAGCACTCGCCTGGGCGTTACAAATCTTAGGGGAAAATGTCCTGGTGATTGACGCCAGCCCCGATAACCTGCTGCGCATGTCGTTTAACGTCGACTTCGTCCATCAGGGCGGTTGGGCGCGATCATTGCTGGACGGCCAGGACTGGCGCGATGCCGGGTTACGTTATACCTCGCAGCTTGATCTACTGCCGTTTGGACAGCTCACCGCGCAAGAGCGGGAAAATCCGCAGGCCTGGCAGGAGACGCTGGGAGAGATCGGATCGGCTATCCAGGCGCTGAAAGCGAGCGGGCGTTATAGCTGGATTTTACTGGACTTGCCCTACGGCGCGTCACCGCTGACACGGCAGTTGGTGAGCCTCTGCGACCATACGCTGGCGATAGCCCAGGTTGACGCTAACTGCCATATTCGCCTTCATCAGCAGGCGTTGCCTGCCGGAGCGCATATTCTGATCAATGACTTACGCATTGGCAGTCAGTTACAGGACGATCTGTACCAGGTCTGGCTGCAAAGCCAGCGTCGGTTGTTGCCCATTGTGATCCATCGCGATGAGGCGATGGCGGAGTGTATGGCGTCGAAACAGCCGTTAGGCGAATATCGCAGCGATTCGTTAGCCGCCGAAGAGGTGTTAACGCTGGCGAACTGGTGCCTGCTGCATGATGCGGGCGACAAAACGTCCGCCGGGAGCCTGCGATGAGCGCCCTTTCCCGGTGGCTGCTTATCCCGCCGGTTAGCGCGCGCTTGAGCGAGCGCTATCAGGGTTACCGCCGCCACGGCGCGTCGCCGTTTAGCGCAGCGCTCGGCTGCCTGTGGATGATTCTGGCGTGGATAGTGTTTCCGCTTGAGCATCCGCGCTGGCAGCGTATTCGCGACGGGCATAAAGCGCTTTATCCGCATATCAATGCCGCCCGCCCGCGCCCGCTGGACCCGGCCCGTTACCTCATTCAGACCCTCTGGCTGGTGATGATCTCGTCGACTAAAGAACGTCATGAACCGCGCTGGCGGTCATTTGCGCGCCTGAAGGACGTTCGTGGACGTTACCATCAATGGATGGGTACCTTACCGGAACGGGTGCGCCAAAAGACAACGCATCTGGAAAAGGAAAAAGAGCTGGGACATCTTAGCAACGGCGCCCGGCGTTTTATTCTGGGCGTTATCGTGACTTTTTCACTGATACTGGCGCTGATCTGTATTACGCAGCCATTTAACCCGCTATCGCAATTTATCTTTCTGCTATTGCTGTGGGGCGTTGCGCTGTTGGTACGACGTATGCCGGGACGCTTTTCCGCGCTGATGCTCATCGTGCTGTCGCTAACGGTCTCCTGTCGTTATATCTGGTGGCGCTATACCTCGACGCTAAATTGGGACGACCCGGTCAGTCTGGTGTGCGGGCTGATTCTGCTGTTTGCGGAAACCTACGCCTGGATTGTGCTGGTGCTGGGGTACTTCCAGGTGGTGTGGCCGTTAAATCGTCAACCGGTGCCGTTGCCGAAAGAGATGTCGCAGTGGCCGACGGTGGATATTTTTGTACCGACCTATAACGAAGACCTTAACGTGGTCAAAAATACCATTTACGCTTCGCTTGGCATTGACTGGCCGAAGGACAAGCTGAATATCTGGATCCTTGATGACGGCGGGCGCGAATCATTTCGTCAGTTTGCCCGACATGTTGGCGTGCATTACATTGCCCGCGCTACGCATGAACACGCCAAAGCCGGCAACATCAACAATGCGCTAAAACACGCGAAAGGCGAGTTTGTGGCAATCTTCGATTGCGACCATGTGCCGACGCGCTCGTTTCTGCAAATGACAATGGGCTGGTTCCTGAAAGAGAAACAGCTGGCGATGATGCAGACGCCGCATCATTTTTTCTCCCCGGACCCGTTTGAGCGCAACCTGGGACGTTTTCGTAAAACGCCTAACGAAGGCACGCTGTTTTACGGACTGGTGCAGGACGGTAACGATATGTGGGACGCCACTTTCTTTTGCGGATCGTGCGCGGTGATTCGCCGTAAGCCGCTGGATGAGATTGGCGGTATCGCCGTTGAGACGGTGACGGAAGATGCGCATACTTCGCTCCGGCTGCACCGGCGAGGTTATACCTCAGCGTATATGCGCATTCCGCAGGCGGCGGGGCTGGCGACGGAAAGCCTGTCGGCGCATATCGGGCAGCGTATTCGTTGGGCGCGGGGCATGGTGCAAATTTTCCGCCTCGATAACCCTCTGTTTGGTAAAGGATTAAAACTGGCGCAGCGGCTGTGCTACCTCAACGCGATGTTCCATTTCTTGTCCGGCATTCCGCGCCTGATCTTTCTGACCGCGCCGCTGGCTTTTCTGCTGCTGCACGCCTATATCATTTATGCGCCTGCGTTGATGATTGCGCTATTTGTGATACCGCACATGGTCCACGCCAGTCTGACTAACTCGAAGATTCAGGGCAAGTATCGTCACTCTTTCTGGAGCGAAATCTATGAAACGGTACTGGCATGGTATATCGCACCGCCGACTCTGGTCGCGTTGATCAATCCGCACAAAGGGAAATTTAACGTCACGGCGAAAGGCGGGCTGGTGGAAGAGAAGTACGTCGACTGGGTAATCTCGCGTCCGTATATCTTCCTTGTCTTGCTTAACCTGCTCGGCGTGGCGGCGGGCGTATGGCGATACTATTACGGGCCGGAAAATGAAACGCTGACCGTCATCGTTAGCCTGGTGTGGGTCTTCTACAACCTGGTCATTCTCGGCGGCGCGGTTGCGGTTTCGGTAGAGAGTAAACAGGTCAGGCGCGCGCATCGGGTCGAGATTGCCATGCCGGGGGCCATCGCCCGCGAAGATGGACATTTGTTCTCCTGTACCGTACATGACTTCTCCGACGGCGGGTTAGGCATCAAGATCAACGGTCAGGCGCAGGTGCTGGAAGGGCAGAAAGTGAATCTGTTGCTTAAACGCGGGCAGCAGGAATATGTCTTTCCAACGCAGGTGGTGCGCGTAACGGGCAATGAGGTCGGGCTACAACTGATGCCGCTCACCACCAAACAACATATTGATTTTGTGCAGTGTACCTTCGCGCGCGCCGATACGTGGGCGCTTTGGCAAGATAGCTTCCCGGAAGATAAACCGCTGGAAAGCTTGCTGGATATTCTGAAGCTGGGCTTCCGCGGATATCGCCACCTCGCGGAATTCGCGCCGCCTTCAGTAAAAGTAATTTTCCGATCGTTGACGGCGTTAATTGCCTGGATTGTATCGTTTATTCCGCGTCGCCCGGAGCGGCAAGCGGCGATACAGCCGTCGGATCGGGTTATGGCTCAGGCTCAACAATGATGATAATGCGATGAAAAGAAAATTGTCCTGGATGTGTGCGGCGGTAATAGGATTAAGCGCGTTTCCTGCTTTCATGACGGCGGCGGCGCCTGCTACGCCGCCATTGATAAATGCTGAACCCACCGAGCCTGCGCCGTCGCCCGCAATTCAGGCGCCAGTCGTGGCGCAGACCGCGCCTTCGCGCGAGGTCAAGCTGACCTTTGCGCAAATCGCGCCGCCGCCGGGTAGTATGGCGCTGCGTGGCGTTAACCCTAACGGCGGCATTGAATTTGGTATGCGCAGCGATGAAGTGGCGTCGAAAGCGGTGCTGAATCTGGAATATACGCCCTCGCCGTCGCTTCTGCCGGTTCAGTCGCAGCTTAAGGTTTATCTCAATGATGAACTGATGGGCGTACTGCCGGTGACAAAAGAGCAGTTGGGGAAAAAGACGCTGGCGCAGGTACCTATCAATCCGCTATTTATCACCGACTTTAACCGGGTGCGGCTGGAGTTTGTCGGCCACTATCGCGACGTGTGTGAAAACCCGGCCAGCAGTACTCTGTGGTTAGACATCGGGCGAAATAGCGCCCTGGATCTGACCTATAACATGCTGGCGGTGAATAACGATCTGTCCCACTTCCCGGTGCCGTTTTTCGACCCGCGGGATAACCGTCCGGTGACGTTGCCGATAGTGTTTGCTGACATGCCGGATCTGGCGCAGCAGCAGGCGGCTTCTATTGTCGCGTCCTGGTTTGGCTCGCGGGCGGGCTGGCGCGGTCAGCGCTTCCCGGTGTTGTATAATCACCTGCCGGATCGCAATGCGATCGTGTTCGCCACCAACGATCGACGCCCCGATTTCCTGCGCGATCATCCTGCGGTTAACGCGCCGGTTATTGAGATGATGAACCATCCGGATAATCCGTATGTGAAGTTGCTGGTTGTGTTTGGTCGAGATGATAAAGACCTGTTGCAGGCGGCAAAAGGTATCGCGCAAGGGAATATTCTCTTCCGTGGTTCCAGCGTGGTGGTCAACGATGTAAAACCGCTACTGGCGCGCAAACCGTATGATGCGCCGAACTGGGTGCGAACCGATCGTCCGGTCACTTTTGGCGAGCTGAAAACCTACGAAGAGCAGTTCCAGTCGAGTGGGCTGGAGCCGGCGCCCATCAACGTTTCTTTGAATCTACCGCCGGACCTCTATTTGCTGCGTAGCAACGGTATTGATATGGATCTCAACTACCGTTATACCTCGCCGCCGACCAAAGACAGTTCGCGGCTGGACATCAGTCTGAATAACCAGTTCCTGCAAGCCTTTAGCCTTAACAGCACGCAGGAAACTAATCGACTCCTGTTGCGCCTGCCGGTACTTCAGGGACTGCTGGATGGTAAAACGGATGTGTCTATTCCGGCGCTCAAACTGGGGGCGATGAACCAACTACGTTTTGACTTCCGCTACATGAACCCGATGCCGGGCGGGTCGGTGGACAACTGTATTACCTTCCAGCCGGTACCGAATCATGTGGTGATAGGGGATGACTCCACTATCGATTTTTCGAAATATTACCACTTTATTGCGATGCCGGATTTACGCGCGTTCGCCAATGCGGGTTTCCCGTTCAGCCGGATGGCCGACCTGTCTGACACGCTGGCGGTGATGCCGAAGACCCCAACCGAAGCGCAAATGGAAACGCTGCTGAATACGGTCGGCGCCATTGGCGGGCAGACCGGTTTCCCGGCAATTAATCTTACAATCACCGATGATAGCGCTCAGATAGCCGACAAAGACGCCGATCTGCTGATTATTGGCGCTATTCCGGACAAGCTAAAAGACGATCAGCGTATCGATCTGTTGGTGCAGGCGACACAAAGCTGGGTAAAAACCCCAATGCGGCAGACCGCTTTCCCGTCGATTATGCCGGATGAGGCCGATCGCGCGGCGGATGCGCAGTCCACCGTCACCGCCAGCGGCCCGATGGCGGTGGTGGTGGGCTTCCAGTCGCCGTTTAATGATCAGCGCAGCGTGATTGCTCTGCTGGCTGACAGCCCGCGCGGTTACCAGCTACTGAACGACGCCGTGAATGACAGCGGTAAACGCGCCGCGATGTTTGGTTCCGTGACGGTGATCCGCGAGTCCGGCGTTCACAGTCTGCGCGTTGGCGATATCTATTACGTCGGACATCTGCCGTGGTTTGAGCGGCTGTGGTATGCGCTGGCGAATCACCCGGTGCTGCTGGCGGTACTGGCGGCTCTCAGTGTGGTATTACTGGCGTGGGTATTGTGGCGTCTGCTACGTATTCTCAGTCGCCGTCGTCTCGACCCTGACCATGAGTAATGCATGATGACTATGCTGCGCGGATGGATAACGATGATCGTCATGCTGACGGCAATAAATGCGCAGGCGGCCTGTAGCTGGCCTGCGTGGGAACAGTTCAAGAAAGATTACATTAGCCAGCAGGGACGCGTTATCGATCCGGGCGATGCGCGAAAAATTACCACCTCCGAAGGGCAAAGCTACGCCATGTTCTTTGCCCTGGCGGCGAACGATCGACCGGCGTTCGCGCAACTGTTTAACTGGACGCAAAACAATCTGGCGCAGGGATCTCTGCGTGAACATCTGCCCGCCTGGCTGTGGGGGCAAAAAGATCCCGACACCTGGTCGGTGCTGGACAGCAACTCCGCGTCCGACGGCGATATCTGGATGGCATGGTCGCTGTTGGAGGCCGGTCGTCTGTGGAAAGAGACGCGTTATACCGAGGTGGGCACGGCGTTGCTAAAACGCATCGCCCGCGAAGAGATCGTGAATGTGCCGGGGCTGGGCTCAATGCTGCTACCTGGCAAAATCGGCTTTGCCGAGGTGAATAGCTGGCGTTTTAACCCAAGCTATCTGCCGCCGCAGTTGGCGCAATACTTTAGCCGTTTTGGCGCGCCGTGGTCGACGCTACGGGAAACCAATTTGCGGCTTTTGCTGGAAACCGCGCCGAAAGGTTTCTCGCCGGACTGGGTGCGTTATGAAAGCAAGCAAGGCTGGCAGTTGAAAGCGGAAAAGACGCTGATCAGTAGCTACGATGCGATTCGCGTCTATTTATGGGCGGGAATGATGCATGATGACGATCCGCAAAAAGCGCGTTTACTGGCGCGATTTAAACCGATGGCGACGTTAACGATGAAAAACGGCGTTCCACCGGAGAAAGTGGATGTCGTCAGCGGGAACGCACAAGGGACGGGGCCGGTCGGGTTTTCCGCCGCCTTACTGCCTTTCCTGCAAAATCGCGACGCCCAGGCCGTGCAGCGACAGCGGGTCGCAGACCATTTTCCTGGCAGCGATGCCTATTACAACTATGTGCTGACTCTCTTTGGACAAGGCTGGGATCAGCACCGTTTTCGCTTCACCGTCAAAGGTGAATTATTACCTGACTGGGGCCAGGAATGCGTAAGTTCACGTTAAGTCTCATGCACGCTTTTTTGCCGGCTGGCGGTCGAAACGCCTTACCTGGCAAAAGGGGCGTTTCTCGGGCATTATTGGGTTTATCGCTTGGTATGGCGCTAACACCGCTTGCCGGCGCAGCGACCTCCGCGCAGCAACAGTTGCTGGAGCAGGTTCGGCTGGGCGAGGCCACGCACCGTGAGGACTTAGTCCGTCAGTCGCTCTATCGCCTGGAGCTGATCGACCCCAATGATCCACAGGTTATCGCTGCCCGTTTCCGCTATCTGTTGCGCCAGGGGGATAGCGACGGGGCACAGAAGCTACTTGACCGGCTGGCGCAACTGGCGCCGGAGTCGACGGCGTATCAATCTTCCCGCACCGCGATGCTGCTCTCCACGCCGCAAGGACGCCAGTCTTTGCAGGAGGCGCGTTTACTGGCGACGACCGGCCATACTGAACAAGCGATCGCCAGCTACGACAAGTTGTTTAAAGGTTATCCGCCGGAGGGCGAACTGGCGGTCGAATACTGGACGACCGTGGCGAAATTGCCCGCCCGCCGTCACGAAGCGATTAACCAGCTACAGAAAATCAATGCCGTCAGTCCGGGTAATAACGCTCTGCAAAATGCGCTGGCGCAACTGTTGTTCGCCAGCGGGCGGCGCGATGAGGGATTTGCGGTGCTAAAACAGATGGCGAAATCCAGTACGGGACGCAGCGCGGCCTCCGCCATCTGGTACCAGCAGATAAAAGATCTCCCGGTGAGCGACGCCAGCGTAAAAGCGTTGCAAGACTATCTGACGCAGTTTAGCGAAGGCGATAGCGTGTCTGCCGCCCGCGCCCAGCTTAGCGAGCAGCAAAAACAGTTAGCCGATCCGGCGTTCCGTGCGCGCTCGCAGGGCATCGCGGCGGTTAATGCCGGAGAAGGCGGCAACGCCATTGCGCAATTGCAGCAGGCGGTGAGCGCCCGGCAGGACGACAGCGAGGCGGTCGGCGCGCTGGGGCAGGCATACTCACAGCGTGGCGATCGCGCCCGCGCCGTCGCGCAGTTTGAAAAGGCGCTGGCGATGGCGCCGCACAGCAGCAGCCGCGATAAGTGGGAGAGTCTGCTGAAGGTCAATCGCTACTGGCTGTTAATTCAGCAGGGCGACGCGGCCTTAAAAGCGAATAATCTGGCCCAGGCGGAGCGTTTCTATCAGCAGGCGCGAGCAGTGGATAACACCGACAGCTACGCGGTGCTGGGGCTGGGGGATGTGGCGATGGCGCGCAAAGATAATGCCGCCGCCGAACGTTATTATCAGCAGACGCTGCGTATGGATAGCGGTAATACCAATGCTGTACGCGGGCTGGCGAATCTTTATCGCCAGCAGTCGCCGCAAAAAGCCGCCGCGTTTATCGCTTCTCTTTCCGCCAGCCAGCGGCGCAGTATCGACGATATCGAACGCAGTCTGGAAAATGACCGTCTGGCGCAGCAGGCGGAAACGCTGGAAAGCGAGGGCAAATGGGCGCAGGCCGCAGAACTGCACCGTCGTCGGCTGGCATTAGATCCGGGGAGCGTGTGGGTGACGTACCGACTGTCACGCGATCTGTGGCAGGCCGGGCAGCACGCCCAGGCCGATGCGCAAATGCGCTCTCTGGCGCAGCAGAAGCCAAACGATCCGGAACAGGTCTATGCTTATGGGCTTTATCTTTCCGGCAGCGATCGGGACCGGGCGGCGCTGGCGCATCTCAATACCCTGCCGACCAGCCAGTGGAACAGCAATATTCAGGAACTGGCGGGCCGATTGCAAAGTAACCAGGTGCTGGAAAGCGCTAACCGCTTGCGCGATAGCGGCAAAGAACGCGAAGCGGAAGCGTTGTTACGTCAGCAGCCGCCCTCTACGCGCATTGCGTTAACGTTGGCGGACTGGGCGCAGCAGCGTGGCGATAATGCGGCGGCCCGCGCCGCTTATGACGCCGTTCTGGCGCGGGAACCGGGTAATGTCGATGCCATGCTGGGGCGGGTGGAAATCGACATCGCACAGGGCGATAACGCCGCGGCGCGCGCTCAACTGGCGGCGCTGCCTGCGTCGCAAATCACCTCTATTAACATGCAGCGCCGCGTCGCGCTGGCGCAGCTCCAGCTTGGCGATATCACGGCGGCGGCGCGGACCTTCAACCGCATTACGCCGCAGGCAAAAGCACAGCCGCCATCAATGGAAAGCGCGATGGTATTGCGTGACGCCGCCGCTTTTCAGGCGCAAACGGGCGAGCCGCAGCGGGCGCTGGAGACCTACAAAGAGGCAATGGTCGCCGCGGCGATTACGCCGGTTCGTCCCCAGGATAACGATACCTTTACCCGCCTGACGCGCAATGATGAAAAAGATGACTGGCTAAAACGCGGCGTGCGTAGCGATGCGGCGGAGTTGTACCGTCAGCAGGATCTCAATGTCACGTTGGCGCACGATTATTGGGGGTCGAGCGGGACTGGCGGCTACTCCGATCTGAAGGCGCATACCACGATGCTTCAGGTGGATGCGCCCTGGTCGGACGGACGGGCGTTCTTTCGTACTGATATGGTGAATATGGATGTTGGCCGCTTCTCTACGGATGCGGATGGAAAATACGATAATAACTGGGGTACCTGTACGCTGGAGAAATGCAGCGGACATCGTAGCCAGGCCGATACGGGCGCGAGCGTGGCGGTCGGCTGGCAGAATGAGACCTGGCGCTGGGATATCGGCACGACGCCGATGGGCTTTAATGTCGTTGATGTGGTCGGCGGCATCAGCTATAGCGACGATATCGGGCCGTTGGGTTATACCCTGAACGCGCATCGTCGCCCGATTTCCAGCTCGCTGCTGGCGTTTGGCGGGCAAAAGGACGCCAGCAGCAATACCGGCACCAAATGGGGCGGCGTGCGGGCCAACGGCGGCGGCGTCAGTCTCAGCTATGATAAAGGCGAAGCAAACGGTGTCTGGGCGTCGCTTGGCGGCGACCAGTTGAGCGGTAAAAATGTGGAAGATAACTGGCGTGTGCGCTGGATGACCGGTTATTACTATAAGGTGATTAACGAGAATAACCGCCGCGTTACCGTCGGGCTGAATAACATGATCTGGCATTACGACAAAGATCTGAGCGGTTATTCACTGGGTCAGGGCGGTTATTATAGCCCGCAGGAATACCTGTCGTTTGCGGTGCCGGTGATGTGGCGGCAGCGTACGGAAAACTGGTCGTGGGAGCTAGGCGGCTCGGTATCCTGGTCGCACTCCCGCACCCGTACCATGCCGCGTTATCCGCTGATGAATTTGATCCCGGCGGATTATCAGGAGGATGCGCGTGACCAGACCAACGGCGGCGGCAGCAGCCAGGGATTTGGCTATACCGCGCGGGCGCTCATTGAACGCCGGGTCACTGCCAACTGGTTTGTGGGTACGTCTGTCGATATTCAGCAGGCGAAAGATTATACCCCCAGTCATCTGCTGCTGTATGTCCGTTATTCCGCGGCGGGCTGGCAGGGGGATATGGATTTACCGCCGCGGCCTCTGGTGCCTTACGCTGACTGGTAATTATCGCGTCAGGCCTACGTATTGACAGGCGCCGTAGGCCTGAGAAGCGCAGCGCCATCAGACGCTATTATTAACCGTTATTCAGAAAAGTCCTTTTCAGATACAGCCTCTCTTAATGCCGCTGCAATCGGGTATACTCAGGCGGCAGTCCGGGATATCCAGGGAGAGTCAATTTGCGCGTCAGCCGCTCGTTAACAATTAAACAGATGGCAATGGTTGCGGCCGTTGTCATGGTGTTTGTTTTTGTCTTTTGCACCGTTTTGTTGTTCCATCTGGTACAGCAGAACCGCTACAACACGGCTACGCAACTGGAAAGCATCGCGCGATCTGTTCGGGAACCTCTTTCTTCCGCGATTTTAAAAGCGGATCTCCCCGGCGCGGAAACCATTCTGGAAAGTATTAAACCTGCGGGCGTGGTGAGTCGCGCCGATGTGGTATTGCCGAATCAGTTCCAGGCGTTGCGTAAGCGCTTCATTCCTGAACGCCCCGTCCCGGTTATGGTGACGCGTCTCTTCGAACTGCCGGTACAAATTTCTTTGCCGGTTTATTCGCTGGAGCGTCCCGCCAATCCGCAACCACTGGCCTACCTTGTATTGCAGGCGGATTCGTACCGTATGTACAAGTTCGTCATGAGCGCGCTCTCTACGTTAGTGACCATTTACTTACTTTTGTCGCTGATCCTGACGGTGGCCATCGCCTGGTGCGTAAACCGCCTGATTGTGCATCCGCTGCGCAAAATTGCCCGCGAGCTGAACGACATTCCGCAGCAGGAGCTGATCGGACATCAGCTGGCGTTGCCGCGTCTGCATCAGGATGATGAAATTGGGATGCTGGTGCGCAGCTATAACCTCAACCAGCAGCTTATGCAGCGTCAACGCGAGGAGCAAACGGACAACGCGATGCGTTTTCCGGTTTCCGAGCTGCCCAATAAAGCCTTTTTAATGGCGCTACTGGAACAGGTTATCGCCCGCCAACAGACCACCGCGCTTATCATCGTGACGTGCGAAACGTTGCGTGATACGGCAGGCGTGCTGCAAGAGACGCAGCGGGAGATTCTATTACTGACGTTGGTTGAGAAGCTGAAGTCGGTGCTGGCGCCGCGCATGGTGCTTACGCAGGTCAGCGGCTATGACTTTGCCATTATCGCCCACGGCGTTAAAGAGCCGTGGCACGCCATTACATTAGGTCAGCAAATACTCACTATCATTAATGAACGACTGCCCATCCAGGGTATTCAACTGCGCCCAAGCTGCAGTATTGGCATTGCGATGTATTATGGCGATCTGACCGCCGAAGCGCTCTATGGTCGCGCCGTCTCCGCCGCGTTTACCGCGCGCCGAAAAGGTAAAAATCAGATCCAGTTCTTTGACCCGGCGCAGATGGAGGCCGCTCAACAGCGCCTTACCGAAGAGAGCGATATCCTTACCGCGCTGGATAATCATCAGTTTGCCATTTGGCTGCAGCCGCAGGTCGAGATGCGCAGCGGCAACGTATTAAGCGCCGAAGCCTTGTTACGTATGCAGCAGCCGGACGGTAGCTGGGAATTGCCGGAGGGGCTGATTGAGCGCATTGAATCCTGCGGCCTGATGGTCACAGTAGGTCATTGGGTGCTGGAAGAGTCCTGCCGCCAGCTTGCCGCCTGGCAGGAGCGCGGCGTGACATTGCCGCTCTCCGTCAATCTTTCCGCGTTACAGCTCATGCACCCTGGCATGGTGTCGGAGCTGCTGGAATTGTTAAACCGCTATCGTATTCAACCAGGTACGCTGATTCTTGAGGTCACTGAAAGCCGCCGTATCGACGATCCGCACGCTGCCGTCGCTATCTTACGTCCGTTACGTAATGCTGGCGTGCGTATCGCACTGGATGATTTTGGCATGGGTTACGCGGGGCTGCGCCAGTTACAGCATATGAAGTCGCTACCGGTCGATATCCTTAAAATTGATAAAATGTTTGTCGATGGGTTACCGGATGATCACAGTATGGTGATGGCGATTATCCTGATGGCCCGCAGTCTTAATTTACAATTGATTGCCGAGGGCGTGGAGAACGAGGCGCAACGCGCGTGGCTGAAACAGGCGGGAGTCAACGTCGCGCAAGGCTTCCTGTTTGCTCGGCCCGTTCCCGCGGATATCTTTGAAGAACGGTATCTGTCGCACGAAAATCCTGATTACAAAAGTTAAAAAAGGTCGCGCTTGTGCGAGCCAGCTCAAACTTTTTAACATTTTTGTTTCAATTATGATCCTGACGCATTTCTGTCATGTTGTGTGGGTGTTATTTTAAGGCCGCAGGTTACTCATAACCTTACAAGACCTGTGGTTTTTACTTTAAGGACACCCTATGAAAACCTCTCTGTTCAAAAGTCTTTATTTTCAGGTCCTGACAGCAATCGCCATTGGTATTCTCCTTGGCCATTACTATCCTGAACTGGGCGCACAAATGAAACCGCTTGGCGACGCGTTCGTTAAGCTCATTAAGATGATCATTGCTCCTGTCATTTTCTGTACTGTCGTGACGGGCATCGCAGGCATGGAAAGCATGAAGGCGGTGGGCCGTACCGGCGCGGTCGCGCTGCTTTACTTTGAAATTGTCAGTACGATTGCGCTGATTATCGGTCTTATCATCGTCAACGTCGTGCAGCCTGGCGCCGGGATGAACGTCGATCCGGCAACGCTGGATGCGCAGGCGGTGGCCGTTTATGCCGCACAAGCCAAGGAGCAGGGTATTATTGCCTTCCTGATGGATGTCATACCGGGCAGCGTGATCGGCGCGTTTGCCAGCGGCAACATTCTGCAGGTCTTACTGTTTGCGGTGTTGTTTGGTTTTGCGCTGCACCGTTTGGGCAGCAAAGGCCAGCTCATTTTCAATGTGATTGAGAGTTTTTCGCAGGTCATTTTCGGCATCATCAATATGATCATGCGCCTGGCGCCGATTGGCGCATTCGGCGCGATGGCCTTCACCATCGGTAAATACGGCGTCGGTTCTCTGGTGCAACTGGGGCAGCTCATTATCTGCTTCTATATCACCTGTATTCTCTTCGTGGTGGTGGTGCTGGGGACGATTGCACGGGTAACGGGCTTTAGCATTTTTAAATTTATTCGCTATATCCGGGAAGAATTACTCATTGTGCTCGGCACCTCCTCTTCCGAGTCAGCGTTGCCGCGTATGCTCGATAAGATGGAAAAACTGGGGTGCCGTAAATCGGTGGTGGGGCTGGTGATCCCGACGGGGTATTCGTTCAACCTCGATGGCACCTCTATCTACCTGACGATGGCGGCGGTGTTTATCGCCCAGGCGACCAACAGCCATATGGATATCTTCCACCAGATAACGCTGCTGGTCGTGCTGCTGCTCTCGTCAAAAGGCGCTGCGGGCGTGACCGGAAGCGGCTTTATCGTGCTGGCGGCCACTATCTCCGCCGTGGGCCATTTACCGGTTGCGGGACTGGCGTTAATCCTCGGTATCGACCGCTTTATGTCCGAAGCGCGCGCGCTGACTAACCTGGTGGGTAACGGCGTGGCGACGGTGGTGGTTGCCAAATGGGTGAAAGAGTTAGATCACCAAAAGCTGGACGATGTGCTTAATAATCGTGCGCCGGATGGCAAAACGCACGAAATTTCCTCCTAATCTCGCCACTTATGCCCGTAGTCCCTTCCAGGACTGCGGGTGTTTGCGCATAATTGACCCCTGCGCCCAAAGCATACAGCATGATGCTTAGGGATTATTTCACTTCTTCCGTGACATTTTTAGGTTCTCGCGGTCTAACACGAAGTGTTTTTACGTCATATTCAGGCATCCCTGCCGGGGCTGTCTTTTTATTACCAGGATTGTTGATCAGGGGTTCACATGCAGGGCACAAAAATTCGACTCTTAGCGGGCAGTCTGTTGATGTTGGCCTCTGCCGGCTATGTGCAGGCAGATGCGCTCCAGCCCGATCCGGCATGGCAACAGGGGACGCTGGCTAATGGGTTACAGTGGCAAGTGTTGGCTACGCCTCAGCGCCCCAGCGATCGTATTGAAGTTCGTCTACAGGTTAATACCGGTTCGCTCACCGAAAGTACGCAACAGAGCGGGTTCAGCCATGCGATTCCCCGTATCGCGCTGACGCAAAGCGGTGGTCTGGATGCCGCACAGGCACGTTCTTTATGGCAGCAAGGGTTTGATCCGAAACGTCCCATGCCGCCCGTTATTGTTTCTTATGATTCCACGCTCTATAACCTCAGTTTACCCAATAACCGTAACGATCTGCTGAAAGAAGCGCTGACCTATCTGGCTAACGTCTCCGGTAAATTAACCATTACGCCAGAGACGGTGAATCATGCGTTAAGCAGCGAAGATATGGTTGCGACGTGGCCAGCAGATACTAAAGAGGGCTGGTGGCGTTATCGGCTGAAAGGATCGGCGTTATTGGGGCACGATCCCGCGGAACCGTTAAAGCAGCCGGTAGACGCAGCCAAAATTCAGGCTTTCTATGAAAAATGGTACACCCCGGATGCCATGACGCTGATTGTTGTCGGCAACATTGATGCGCGCTCCGTCGCCGAGCAGATCAATAAAACGTTCGGTACGCTGAAAGGTAAACGCGAAGCGCCCGCCCCGGTGCCGACGCTTTCGCCGCTGCGGGCGGAATCAGTGAGCATTATGACCGATGCGGTGCGCCAGGATCGTCTCTCCATTATGTGGGATACGCCGTGGCAACCGATTCGCGAGTCGGCAGCGCTGTTGCGCTACTGGCAGGCGGATCTGGCGCGCGAAGCGCTGTTCTGGCATATCCAGCAAGAGCTTACTAAAAATAACGCGAAAGATATTGGTCTGGGGTTTGACTGCCGGGTTCTGTTTCTGCGCGCGCAGTGCGCCATCAACATTGAATCACCTAATGATAAGCTCAACACCAATTTGAGCCTGGTGGCGAATGAACTGGCGAAAGTACGCGATAAAGGTCTGTCGGAAGAGGAGTTTACTGCGCTGGTGGCGCAGAAAAATCTCGAATTGCAAAAGCTGTTCGCGACCTACGCGCGTACCGATACTGACATTTTGACTGGACAGCGTATGCGCTCGCTGCAGAATCAGGTGGTGGATATCGCGCCGGAGCAGTATCAGAAGCTGCGTCAGAATTTCCTCAACAGCCTGACCGTCGATATGCTCAATCAGAATCTACGTCAGCAGCTATCGCAGGAGATGGCATTAATTTTGCTGCAACCGCAAGGCGAGCCGGAATTTAATATGAAGGCGTTAAAGGCGACGTGGGATGACATCATGGTCCCGGCAACTGCCGCCGCTGTTGAAGCAGATGAGGCGCATCCGGAAGTGACGGAGACACCGGCGGCACAGTAAGCTGCCGCCTGTCGGCCCGGTAAGCGCAGCGCCACCGGGCAAGAGCGAATGACTTACTGCGGCATCGCGTCGTGCGGAATAATGGCCCCACGGTACTGAATCACCGTGCTGGCCGTCAGGTGTCCGCGCTTCGCGGCATCCGGCGCGCTGCCGCCCGTCAAACGAACGGCCAGATAACCGGCGCTGAAGGAGTCGCCTGCGGCAGTGGTGTCTATCACTTTCTCTTTCGGCAGTTTTACTGCCGGAACGTCAATGAGCGCCTCGCCCTGAATCGAGACCAGGCAAGAGTCCGCCCCGCGTTTTACCACCACTTCCTGTACGCCTGCCGCATGGGTGCGGGCAATGACCTCTTCCACCGGTTGCTGACCCCATAGCGCGTCTTCATCGTCCAGTGTCAGGAAGGCGATATCAGTACATTCCAGCATCTTTTGATAGACCTGCTGCGTTTCTTCGCGACTTGTCCATAAACGTGGGCGATAGTTATTATCAAAAATGACTTTCCCGCCGTTGGCCCGGCATTCACGCAATAAAGACAGCAGCTTATCACGGCTGGTTGGGCTTAAAATCGCGAGGCTAATGCCGCTCAGGTAGAGATAATCGAAGGTCGCCAGCGTCTCGCAGATAGCCGCTGACTGCTCGCTCTCCAGCCAGAATTTCGCTGCCGCTTCGTTACGCCAGTAGTAGAAGGTACGCTCGCCAGTGTCATCGGTTTCGATGTAATAGAGGCCTGGCAGGCGATTTTCCATCCGCTGCGTTAGCGAGGTATCCACATTTTCATGCTGCCACGCCTCCAGCATCTGTTGGCTGAAACTGTCGGTACCCAGCGCCGTCACATAGTGAACGGCCAGAGCGGCAGAATCGACCTGACGGGCAATATAAACGGAGGTATTCAGCGTGTCGCCGCCGAAGCCGCGCTGAACATCAGCGCCTTTCTGCGACAGCTCAATCATGCATTCGCCAATCACGGCAATCTTTTTAGACATAGTCGTGAACCTGATCTGTAAAAATTAGCGTTAGTGTGCGCTGTGGATGTTTAGTGGTCAATAATATTAAAACATCGGTCCATTATTTTTTTGAGCAAGTGCGTATTTTTGACAAGTTTCGTGGCCTGTTTTTATTTTGCCAGGGACCGAGGGTAAAGTTCTCTGCCTGAACGCCGATAACCTTTGACAAGTCCGGACAGTCACACTCCCATTAACAGGACAACTGAGATGATAAAGCAGGTTATCCAGCAGCTACGCGTTCCTGATGCAGGTATAGAGAATTTGCAGGAACGGCGCTATTGGCTGCAATGCGAGCGTGCCTATACTTACCAGCCGATATACCAGACGGATGGCCGTCTGATGGCGGTTGAACTTCTCACTGTCGTCACCCATCCTGATAACCCTTCCAGACGTATTGCCCCGGATCGTTATTTCGCGGAGTTAGCGGTTCGACACCGCATTGACGTAGTGAAAGAACAACTTCATCAGCTTGAACAAAAAGCGGATTTTTTCACTCGCCATCACTTATTGGCATCGGTCAATGTCGATGGCCCTACGCTGATTGCCATGCGACGACAGCCGGACATTCTGGCCGCGATGGAGCGCTTACCCTGGCTGCGTTTCGAACTGGTGGAACATATTCGTTTGCCGAAAGACTCCTCTTTCGCCTCGATGTGTGAGTTCGGCCCGCTGTGGCTGGATGATTTTGGTACCGGCATGGCCAATTTTTCAGCGCTGAGCGAAGTGCGTTATGACTACATTAAAGTGGCGCGCGAGCTGTTCGTCATGCTGCGTCAGTCCGCGGAGGGGCGCAACCTGTTCACTCTGCTGCTGCAACTGATGAACCGCTACTGCCGCGGCGTTATTGTCGAGGGCGTGGAGACGCTGGAAGAGTGGCGTGATGTGCAGCGTTCGCCCGCCTTTGCCGCCCAGGGCTATTTTCTTTCTCGACCCGTGCCGCTGATATCGCTCGAAGAGGTGATTCTGACCCTGTAACGCCAGACTGTTCCCGTAATACGTGGTATTACGAGGCGCGGTCATCCTCCTTTTTCGTCTGGCTGAACTATCTTTAGGACAGGCAAGGGAAGAAGTGAGGAAATAACACATGACTAAAGCAGGCAAAATAACCGCCGCCATCACAGGGACTTTCTTGTTGTTGATCGTCATAGTGATTTTGTTGATCGCAACATTTGACTGGAACCGCCTCAAACCGACCATCAACCAGAAAGTCTCTACCGAATTGAACCGGCCTTTCGCTATTCGCGGCGATTTAGGCGTGGTGTGGGAACGCCAAAAACAGGAGACCGGCTGGCGAAGCTGGGTACCGTGGCCGCATGTTCACGCGGAAGACGTCATTCTCGGCAATCCGCCGGATATTCCGGAAGTCACGATGGTGCATCTGCCACGCGTTGAGGCGACGCTTGCCCCGCTGGCGCTCCTGACCAAAACCGTCTGGCTGCCGTGGATCAAACTGGTGAAACCCGACGCGCGTCTTATTCGTCTGTCCGAGAAAACCAATAACTGGACCTTTAACCTCGCGCAAGACAAGAATACGGACCCCAATGCTAAACCTTCCGCCTGGTCCTTCCGGCTGGATAATATTCTCTTCGACCAGGGGCGAATCGCGATCGATGATAAGGTCAGCAAAGCGGATATCACTATTCTGATCGATCCGTTAGGCAAACCGTTGCCGTTCAGCGAAGTGACGGGAACGAAAGGCAAAGCAGACAAATCCAGCGTGGGCGACTATGTCTTCGGCCTGAAGGCGCAGGGGCGTTATAACGGGGAACCGTTGACCGGTACGGGCAAAATAGGCGGTATGCTGGCGCTACGCAGCGAAAGTACGCCTTTTCCTGTGCAGGCCGATTTCCGCTCTGGCAATACGCGGGTGGCTTTTAGCGGCGTGGTGAACGAGCCGATGAAAATGGGCGGCGTCGATCTGCGGCTTAAATTCTCTGGCGATTCACTGGGTGATTTATATGATTTAACCGGCGTGCTGCTGCCGGATACGCCGCCGTTTGAGACCGATGGGCGATTGGTGGCGAAAATTGACGCCGAAAAGTCATCGGTATTTGATTATCGCGGTTTTAATGGGCGCATTGGCGACAGTGATATCCACGGCTCCCTCACTTATACCACCGGTAAACCGCGCCCTAAACTGGAAGGCGATGTCGAATCGCGCCAGTTACGACTGGCCGATCTTGGGCCGCTGATTGGCGTGGATTCCGGGAAAGACGCTGAGCAGTCGAAACGGTCTGAACAGCGCAAAGGCGAGAAGAATGTTCAGCCGGCGGATAAAGTGTTGCCTTACGATCGCTTTGAAACCGACAAATGGGACGTTATGGACGCCGATGTCCGGTTTAAAGGCCGACGTATTGAGCATGGCGGCAGTCTACCGATTAGCGATCTTTCGACCCATATCATCCTGAAAAACGCCGACTTACGTCTACAGCCGCTGAAGTTTGGTCTGGCAGGCGGCAGTATTGTCTCCAACATCCATCTGGAAGGGGATAAAAAACCAATGCAGGGGCGGGCGGATATACAGGCGCGTCGGCTGAAGCTTAAAGAACTGATGCCGGATGTGGAACTGATGCAGAAAACGCTGGGCGAGCTGAACGGCGATGCGGATATTCGCGGGACGGGCAACTCGGTCGCCGCGCTGCTTGGCAACAGTAACGGCAATCTCAAATTATTGATGAATGATGGATTGATTAGCCGCAACCTGATGGAAATCGTGGGGCTGAACGTCGGCAACTATATTGTCGGGCAGATTTTTGGCGATGACGAAGTGCGGGTTAACTGCGCGGCGGCGAATCTCAATATTGCGAACGGCGTGGCGCGACCGCAAATTTTTGCTTTTGATACAGAAAATGCGCTGATTAACGTGACCGGTACGGCGAGCTTCGCCTCTGAACAGCTCGATTTAACCATTGATCCGGAAAGTAAAGGGATTCGTATTATTACGCTGCGATCGCCGCTGTACGTGCGTGGGACATTTAAAAATCCGCAGGCGGGCGTCAAGCCCGGCCCGCTGATTGCGCGCGGCGCGGTTGCGGCAGCGCTGGCGACCTTGGTAACGCCCGCCGCCGCGCTATTGGCGCTCATTTCGCCCTCTGAAGGCGAAGCCAATCAGTGCCGGACGATTTTATCGCAGATGAAACAGTAACGTGAAACGTAGCGCCGGATGACGCCATCCGGCGCCCTATTACAACGCCTGATGACGCGTCTCATGGGTTAACAGCAGTGCAATCAGCGTCAGCGCCGCCATTGACGCCAGGTAAACCCCTACCGCCGCCAGCCCGTAGTGGCTTTGCAGCCATGCGGCAATATACGGCGCGACGGAAGCGCCCAGAATCGATGACACATTGTAGGAAAACGATGCGCCGGTATAGCGCACTTCCGTCGGAAATAGCTCCGGCAGCAGCGCTCCCATTGGGCCGAAGGTCAGCCCCATCAGGCTCAGGCCTAACAACAGGAACACGAATACCCGCGCTGGATTGCCTGAACCCAGCAGCGGGGTAAAGGCGAACAACGCGAAGAGAATGATGAGCGTGGTAATGATGACCATGCTTTTCCGACGGCCAAATGCGTCCGCCAGCAGGCCGGCGACGGGCACCATCACGCCGAAACCAATCACCGCCATCATCAGCATCCACAGTATTTCATTGCGCGGCAAGCCAAGCCCCACCGGCGCGGCGGCAGTGCTGTAAGTCATGGAATAGACGGTCATGATATAGAACAGCGTGTAGGTCGCCAGCATGATAAACGTGCCGAGAATGGTTACGCGGACATGCTTCGTCAGCAACGTGCCCAGCGGTATTTTTACCTGCTTTTTCGCTGCGGCGACTTTCGCAAACACCGGCGTTTCATGCAGCGACACGCGCACATACAGGCCGATAATCACCAGCACCGCCGAGAAGATAAACGGCACGCGCCAGCCCCAGCTCATAAACTGCTCGTCGGTCAGCAGCCAGGAGAGCAACAGGAAGGTGCCATTGGCAAAAAAGAAGCCGATCGGCGCGCCCAACTGCGGGAAGGAGCCATACAGCGCGCGTTTGCGCGGCGGCGCATTCTCCGTCGCTAATAACGCCGCGCCGCCCCATTCGCCGCCCAGCCCCAGTCCCTGACCGAAACGCGCCAGCGCCAGCAGCAGCGGCGCGAAAATACCTATCGTCGCGTAGCCCGGTAACAGACCGATAATGACCGTGGAGATCCCCATCGTCAGCAGCGAAGCCACCAGCGTGACTTTGCGGCCTACCCGGTCGCCGAAGTGGCCGAATAGCGCAGAGCCAATCGGACGCGCCACAAAGGCGATAGCGAAGGTGGCGAGCGATTGTAGCGTTGCCGCAGTGGGATCGCCCTGGGGGAAGAAGATAAGGGGGAACACGATCACCGCTGCGGTGGCGTAAATATAGAAGTCGAAGAACTCAATTGCGGTGCCGATAAGCGAGGCAATAACGACTTTATTGCGTGAGTTTACCGGAACATGTTCCTGCTCATGGTCGAGTGTTGTGGCGGTTGCTTGCATACTATTTTCTTATTTTTAGCGAACGAATAGCCATATTACGCACAGCAAAAGTTATATTTCAATGTGTAACAAAAGCCAAAGATGGTCAAAAAAAGCGCAAAAAGGGGATAATGTTTAAGCCAGCCATTTTGCGTCTATGAAATGCTTCACATAATTTTAGAATTGGTGGATAAAACTGGTTTCAGGTTAAATAAAAGTTAATTACTGGATTTATATGCTGAAACAATGAGATGAGGCGGAAGGACGTGCCTGATCGTACCGCTGAGTGCGCTTTGCTTGCCCGGCCTGGGACCACACGCCAGTAGGCCGAATGACGACGCCGTGCGTGCCATCCGGCAGCAAGCCGCAGACTAGCGTTGCGTTTTACCCGGCATTCGCGGGTCGTCCTTGTATTCGGCGGTGGCTATCCAGGCCGCGCAGAATAACGTCAGGCGAGCAAAAAAGTAGAAGAATGCCATCAGACCGAGTACGGAGCCAAACGCCGCGCCGGAAGGCGATTTCACCAGTGACGGCAGCGTATAGGTCATAATGATTTTAATCACCTCAAAACCGATAGCGGCGATAAATGTCCCGCGAATCAACGCTTTTTTACGGGGACGATGGCGAGGCAGTCGCCAGAAAATCCAGAAGAAAAGCAGATAGTTGGCAAAAATAGAGATGGCCAGACCGATCAAATGCCAGGCCGGTTTTAACCATTCAATGCTGTCGAGATACAAGGCGGAGATGATCATCTGCTGGGCGGAACCGGCGATGGAAGTAATGGACAGCGTAATGATTAAAGCGATTAATAATCCAATCAGCGAGATAAAATCGCGCAGATATTTGAGCCAGATTTTCTCCTGATCCTGCGGCTTGCGCTCCCAGACGTCCCGTGACTGGGCGCGAATCGCTTCCCGCAGGTTGCCCATCCAGTTAACGCCGGAATAGAGCGCGATACCCAGTCCGACCAGCCCTACCGTGGTACGCTGTTGAACCGCCGTATTAATCGTGTTTTTAAGCGTGGATGCCAGCGTAGGATCGCTCACATTCATCAATATCTTGCTGAAAATATCTTCCAGTAGATTAGGGTGCGAGGCGAGGATAAAACCTACCGCGGCAAAGGACACCATCATTATCGGGATCATCGACAGAAACGAAAAGTAGGTGATAGCCGCGCCAAACTGATTACCCAGTCGATCGTTAAAACGTTCGGTCGCGCGAATGAGGTGGGCCACCATCGGTTGACGCTGAATTTTTTGCATCAGGGTGGTGACGGAATGCAACGCCTGATTTGCCTTTTCGTTTTTTTCCAGGGCGTCATGCGGCTGCGTTTCTATTTTTTGTATCGGGTCGTGCTCCAGTTCCTGAATAGGGCGTTTTACATCATTTTCCTGCGTCATCAGGTCGGTAGTCCTTCATCATTAATAGAATATGTCAGTATAGCTTCTCCCCGGTGGATGCTGAAAATGCGACTACTCTGCGGCCTCTTTAATGGTTTCCGTCAGCCATACCATAAACAGGTGTACCCGGCGGGAAAGATTACGGCGATGAGGATAATGCAGCGTCACCGACAGTGGAGCAGCGCGATATTGCGGTAAAATTTCAATGAGCGTTCCGGCGCGTAACGCCTCCCGTACAGCAATGCGCGGCGTCTGAATGATCCCTAATCCTGCCAGACAGGCCGTATGCCAGGTCTCCGTGCTGTTTACCGTTAGCATTCCGCCGGTTTTTACCCACTGCATACCGTGGGGAGTTTCAAAGGCAAAACCCGGTGAAGAGACTCCCGGGGTCAATGAATAATGCACCACCGCATGTGAGGCGAGATCGTCAAGGTTTTCTGGATACCCAAAGCGCGCCAGGTATTGTGGGCTGGCGCAGTTCACCCTTCTCAGTTTGCCAAGCGGGCGCGTCAGTATCCCTGGCGCATGTAGCGGCTCTGTGCGCACCACGCAGTCGAAATCTTCCCGTAGTAAATCGACCTGTCGATCGCTACTACAAAGTTCCAGCGCAATGCCGGGATACTGATGCAAAAAAGTGGGCAGGCGCGGCATGATAAGGCTGTTTGCGAGGCCTGGCGGTATATCTACCCGTATTTTGCCGCTGATACTGGCGGGGTCAGGCTGGAAAAGACCTTCCAGTTCATCCAGGTTACTCAACAGATCTTTTGCCCGTTCGTAGTAAACCATTCCGTCCTGAGTAAGCTGTACCCGCCGGGTGGTGCGGTGGAGCAGGCGGATGCCCAGTTGATGTTCTAACGCTTGTATTTGCCGTGAGACGCTGCCTTTGGGAAGGCCGATATCCTCTGCTGCGCGGGAAAAACTTTCCCGTTCCGCCACGCGTACAAACAATTTCATTGCATATATTTTATCCATCATCAGGCTCTATTATGGTTTTTATTGAAACAGTGACGCTGAAGCGGCTGGTTTTATTGATTTTCTAGCACCTAATAAGCCCTTTCGCAATCATTGCTCGCGTGACGAATACGTCTGATCACGTTGCGCGGCGGATTTATCGCCTTCCGGCCAGGCATTTTAGCGCCAAAAAGCCGATAAACGGGACGAGAGCGGTAAAACACGCTGATAACAGCGGGTGTAGTGGGAGAGAGAAATGCATGTGCATCACGGTATTATCATTGACCCATCGTCGCGTTTTTCAGGCGGATTAGCTATTTTTTAACAAAATGTGCTACTTTATTTTTTGTAACACATCAGGTGAAAAGCAGATATTTCCTTTGTGACGCGGCAGGCGTACTCTTCATTAAATTAATATTCAAATTAACCCTGTTCGTTTGCGCTAATAAGATATTCCTTACTTTAAAACGCTAATGTTAGCGAATTCTGTAATCCCGATGTTGAAGCTGTAAATATTCATAACCTTTCTCTTCCTCAACCAATGACTATCGGTAAAATGGCCTATACCAAATAGCGACTTCTTATTTTACCCTACGGGTAATACCCTTCCTCATCTTGAGACTATTATCTTACCCAGGTGGAGAAAAGTAATGCAGGTAATCATGTTTGACAGGCAGTCAATATTTATTCATGGAATGAAAATCAGTTTGCAGCAGCACATTCCAGGAATAAGTATCCAGAGTGTCGGTCAGGCAGAAGAACTCTGGCAAAAAATAGAAAGCGCGCCGGATGCGCTGGTCATGCTGGATGGCGGCCTGGATGCTGAATTTTGCCGCGAGGTGTTACAAAGAACCGCGCAGCAATTTCCGGAGGTGAAGATTATTATCACGGCGATGGATGGCAGTCAAAAGTGGCTGCATGAAGTGATGCAATTTAACGTTCAGGCCGTGGTGCCACGCGATTCTGATGCCGAAACCTTTGTCCTTGCGCTCAATACTGTCGCTCGTGGGATGATGTTTTTACCGGGGGATTGGTTAAATTCAACGGAGCTGGGGTCCCGTGATATAAAAGCGTTAAGCGCCCGCCAGCGGGAAATTTTACAGATGCTTGCCGCAGGAGAATCAAATAAACAAATTGGGCGAGCGTTAAATATTAGTACCGGGACGGTTAAAGCGCATCTGGAGTCGCTTTACCGGCGGCTGGATGTAAAAAATCGTACCCAGGCCGCCATGATGTTAAATGAATCGAATTAACGACGTTACATTCGCAGCCCGCTTATTTCTGGCTGTGAAATATCACCCGTATTGATTAATGATAAAAAACGCTGATGTCCGATGCTGAACATCAGCGCAATAAGCGTTTCGCGTTGAAACCGATCATTAAGTTCCGGCAAACAATTCTGTAGCAGTATATCGCAGCTATTGAGGTCATCCAGCAAGAATGCCTCCGCCTGGTCGGGCGTAATGAACGTCAGCGCCTCATCCGGCGTCAACATATGCCCGTAACCAATCACCCAGTTACCCTGCCGATCGCGATACTTTTCCAGCGACAGACCCTGCCACTGTTTAATAAACGCGATGCAGGCGGAGCTAAAGCGAGATGAAATGTGCGGCATGGCGTCTTTCTCATAAAAAGCGCGATTATAAAGTGTGCTGCACGCGTGGCTAGCGGTCAGACGGCCAAACGCAGGCAGGGAAAAGGTCTATGCCGTTCAGCGTCACGTCGCGTTGACAGAATGAAAAACTGATGTTTTTGGTTAGTAACCGATCTTCTTATAAATTTGCAATCATTAAGATTAAGTCACTGAAATGTGGCTTAATTTGTTATATCTATGAAAAAACATAATTAAAAGAAAACGAAGATCTCGTCGCGGGATCGTCTTTTTAGGGAAGATAATGACGAATAGCGCTTCGCAGGCGACACGTGCGCCTTTTGAACATAGCCTGGGGATTATCCGCCAGGCATCAATAGAAATCCTGCTGCTGCTGGGTATTCATACCACAGAGGGAAAAGAGCCCCGGTGGTTCATGGAACAACTTGAGCAGGCGCGTCTTAACCTGGGCGGTTGGGGCGCGGTGGCGAAAAAATTGCGGATAAATGACGCGCAGTTGAGCCAGTTTATGCTGCAACTGCGTCACCTTCAGCAGCATGTTCCCCAGTATGACAGCGGGCAAGAGGTGAGCGAAAATCAACTCCTTGCCGCGTTGCGTTTTGTCTCCTCGCTGGAACATCTACGTCAGCAGCAGCCGCTACTGATGTATCAAACTGAGCTGCAAGACCCCGACCAGGAGGCGCATCTTGAGGCGCAGCGTCAGCTTCGGGCGATAGAACTGACGTTAAAAGCGCTTATTGCGCGCGCATGGCCGGATCGGGCGTCGCTGAATCACTACCTCAAGCAACATTTCGGCCCGGACCGTTTGCGCCAGTGGTTAAAACAGGGAGAAGATCAACATGCGCTGGAGGGCATGTTGTTCAGCGAACTGGCGCTTATGGTGGTCGATAAAAAATTGTTTGCCCGTCATTACGTCAGAATTTTTAATGACGCCTCAGCGTTAACGCTGTTCGCCGAGTCGCGCACCACTCTGCGTATGTTTCTGGATGATTGCCGCCTCGCGCGAAACGAGGTTATCGCCAGGCAGCCGCTCACCTCAGCGCGGCTTATGCTGCTAAACGTTCAGTATCAGCAAATCGTTCGGCCCATCCAGCGCGCCTATGACGAAAAACGTACCCGTGTGAATCCCGCTTCGTTTCTGCTGGCGGATGAACGTGAATTGCGCCAGTTCTGGGAAACCGCGCGGCTTAAAGATCGGCAGGCCGGGGGAGATAAGCATGAGATTAGCGAGAGCATAGAACCACCGCGTAAGCGGCCTCCGCGTACGCCTGAAGAGCGTGAGCAACTTATTTCCGGCGCTTTGTGGGGCGGGGTCGGCGTCATGACGCTGGCAATACTGGCGGGCGCGTTCTGGCTATTTAGTTCGCTGTCGCCAGGCTCCGATAACGGGCAAGCGCCCGCAATGGTGCAGGATGAACCGCCGCGCGAGGCACCTTCCGCGCGGGAAACGCTCAATCATATGGGGATTACCTGGGATGCGTTTACCATGCGGGCGGCGATAGATCGCAATGATACGCGGGTGACGGCGCTGTTCCTCCAGGGCGGAATGAACTGGCAGCTCGCGTGGACGGAACAGGCGTTTGCGGCAGGACATACCGAGGTGCTGCAACTGTTGTTGCGTTATCCCGCGCTGATGGATGAGGTCAAACCCTGCCGACGATTTATCACAACGTTAAGTCATGACATGTCGAGCGGCGCGCCGCTGACCGCGATGCATAAAACCTATTTGCAAACGTTTTGCACCGTTCCGGCTGTTGTGACGCGCCAGCAGCACGATACGGAGCAGGCCCGGCTGCGCGCTCAGGCCCGGCCCAGCGCAGACAACAAAAAATGGCTGAAAATTCAGTCAGCCATTTATGATGCGATTCACTGAGGCCGGAGCAGGTTAAGGCTCTCCGTAAAGGCCAATCAGGCGGCGCACCACGCCATTGGTCCAGCCGAACCCATCCTGTAGCGGATACTCGCCCCCGCCGCCTTCGCGGGACGTACCGCCGGAAATATGGTATTTCTCGATCAGTTTATGGTGCTCCTGATAAAAATGGTTCACCGTTTTTAACCAGTTATGGGCGATTTCATCGCCCAGCATATCGTCGCCATACAGTTTGAAGCCCTGGATCGCCATCCATTGCAGCGGTGCCCAGCCGTTCGGTTTATCCCACTGTTCGCCGGTTTCGTATTCGGTCGCCATAATCCCGCCGGGCGTTAACAGACGGCTGCGTACCACATTTGCCAGACGGTCGGCCTGCTCGTGGTTCGCCATACCGACATACAGCGGCACGATACTGGCAGCGGAAAAGAGCGCCATTTCTTCGCGTCGCCAGTCATAGTCCCGATAACAGCCGTTTTCATCATCCCACAAATAATGGTTTACGGCGGCGCGTCGGTCGCTGGCTTTCTGGCGAAATAGCGCCTCGGTGTCACGTTCGCCTTTCAGTGCTGAAATATTGGCGATAGCGCTCTCCAGTTTATACAGAAAAGCGTTCAAATCGATAGGGATAAACTGGGTCGTACGTATGCTGGCAAGCCGGCCCGCATCGCGTAGCCAGCGTGAAGAATAGTCCCAGCCGGACGCCGCCCCGGCGCGCAAATCCCGGTAGACTTCATTGGGCGGACGACCGGAATGTTTTGCAGTTTCGACATCTTCCAGCCAGGACTCGTCGCGCGGCGTGTCGCGATCGTCCCAGTAGCGGTTCAGCAGGGAACCGTCCGGCATCCGCACAACGTGGCGATAAGCCTGGTTGAGCGCCAGCGATTCGGCGCCGTCCATCCAGAAGGCGTATTCCATTTTGAGATGGTCGAGATAACGCCGCGCGCCGCGCACGCCATCTTCTTCAAACAGTTCAACCATCAGGGCGAAAACCGGCGGCTGGGAGCGACTCAGGTAATAGGTCCGGTTGCCGTTGGGAATATGGCCATAGTTTTCAATCATCCAGGCGAAATTATCCGCCATACATTTAAGTAAGTCTTCGCGCCCGCTTTCCGCCAGACCCAGCATGGTAAAATAAGAGTCCCAATAATAGGTTTCGCTAAAACGGCCTCCCGGCACGATATAGGATTGCGGCAGCGCCAGCAGCGAAGACCACGGAATATGATCCTGCGGTTCGCGCGTCAGTATCGGCCAAAGCTGGTCAATATGTTCTTTGAGCGAGTTTTCGGGGTTAGAGACATACTCGCTGGATAAGGTTTCCGGTAGCCAGAAATGGTTCTCGACGAAGCGGCGTAAGTCAAAATCACGGTGGCGTCTGACCTTACGGTAGCGGATCAGGATATCAAGCGGGTCCATCTTCGGCGCGCAGTCCGGGAACGTTTTACTGTCTGGAAACAGTTTTGTTGACTGTACATGCTCGAACAGTTCGAGATACCGATCGGCAGGGGTCAGGGCGTCAGAGGCGGGAAGCCCCTCGATCATCTCCGGCTCCGGTTCCGCCTCGATCATTTCATCCAGCTTTAACTCGCACGGGTCTGTTTCATAAAGCAGATCGACATCAATAGTCAGATCTTCAGAAGGCGTGGGGTTTAATTTCTGGTTGAGCATAATGACAAGGACCTCCGGCTTGCGTCGTAAAAGATACGGGTGTTGCCCGGCTGTCTATTAAGCGTAGACATTCGCTTCGATACCTGAGTGGCAAAGTGTGCGGTGGATCACATTTTGCAATTTACCTCTCAAGAAAAAACAATTCATAACTTACTGAATAATATTGCGAAAATCCTATTTTCATGACGCCCGCCCCAGACCTAAAATCAGAACATTCGTTTCATAGTGGTATCACTACGTCACCGCATGGCGTGGATTCACAAGCAAAGGTAACGTAAATAGTTATAATACAAGCTATGGCACCATGATAATACAAATGGATACAAATGATCGAGCAACCCGACAGTAAAAGCGCCAAACCGCTTTATAAGCAGCTTGAAGCCGCCTTAAAAGAGGCCATTGCGCGTGGAGAGTATAAACCAGGCCAGCAGATCCCGACGGAAAATGAACTGAGCGCGCGCTGGCAGGTGAGCAGGGTCACGGTCCGTAAGGCGTTGGATGCGCTGACGCGTGAAAATTTGCTGACCCGTGTCTCCGGCAAAGGCACCTTTGTCTCTGGTGAGAAATTTCAGCGTAGCATGACCGGCATCATGAGTTTCAGCGAGTTATGCCAGTCCCAGGGACGTCGCCCGGGGTCACGCACCATCAAATCCGTTTTTGAATCGGTTGATGATGAGACAAAAGCGTTACTGAATATGAACGATGGCGAAAAAGCGGTCGTCATTGAACGTATCCGCTATGCCGACGATGTGGCGGTATCGCTGGAAACCGTACATCTTCCCCCACGTTTTGCGTTTTTGCTGGACGAAGATCTTAATAATCACTCTTTGTATGAATGCTTACGCGAGAAATACCATTTATGGTTTACCCACTCCCGTAAGATGATCGAACTGGTTTATGCCAGCTTTGAAGTCGCCCA
Source organism: Salmonella sp. 741265055_HSA (assembly GCF_046569525.1). NCBI lineage: Bacteria > Pseudomonadati > Pseudomonadota > Gammaproteobacteria > Enterobacterales > Enterobacteriaceae > Salmonella > Salmonella sp. 741265055_HSA. Next base: position 94,669 of record NZ_JBKFSQ010000008.1, read on the forward strand.
TTATCTTGGCGTCAACGAGGGTTATCCGCTGATCCTGATAAAAAGTGAAATGATTGATAACAAAGGAGAACTCTCCTGCGTTTCGCAACAGTTGATTGTCGGCGATAAAATACGGTTTACCGTATGATGTCAGCATTACGCTAACGAAGAGCAGGCTGAATCGGGATCCAGATCGCGGATCCCGATTTTTTTTGGTTTCCATCTTGATAAAATGTCTTTAAATGTCATATAAAAATAATAATACATTATGAGTCATTTATGGCGAATCCTCGCCTGTATCATTGATGGGACCAGAGGAAAGCATGATGGGTATGAAAGAGACAGTTAGCAATATTGTGACCAGCCAGGCAGAGAAAGGGGGCGTTAAACACGTCTATTACGTGGCGTGCGGCGGTTCTTATGCGGCGTTCTATCCGGCGAAAGCATTTTTAGAAAAAGAAGCGAAAGCGTTGACTGTCGGTCTGTATAACAGCGGAGAATTTATTAACAACCCGCCAGTAGCGCTGGGAGAAAATGCCGTTGTGGTTGTCGCCTCCCACAAAGGTAATACGCCAGAGACAATTAAAGCGGCTGAAATCGCCCGTCAGCACGGCGCGCCGGTCATTGGTTTAACCTGGATAATGGATTCACCGTTGGTGGCGCATTGCGACTATGTGGAAACGTACACGTTTGGCGACGGTAAAGATATTGCCGGAGAGAAAACAATGAAAGGCCTGCTGAGTGCGGTCGAACTGCTCCAGCAGACGGAAGGGTATGCGCACTACGACGATTTTCAGGATGGCGTCAGCAAAATCAACCGTCAACCCCGCGAAGGCGCGAGTCTTGCTGATGACGGCATTAACTCAGACGCGTAATCCGGAACTGATCCAGAGTTATTTCAGTACGTATTAATCATGAAGGCCTGTGCGCCCACCCTCGAAGATGGGCGCACAAGATATTAACGCATGGTCACAAACTCTTCCGACGCGGTCGGGTGGATGGCGACGGTATTATCGAAGTCTTTCTTGGTAGCGCCCATCTTCAGCGCTACCGCGAAGCCCTGCAACATTTCATCCATGCCGAAGCCGATACCGTGGATACCCACAATTTTTTCTTCCGGCCCGACGCAGACCAGCTTCATACGGCACGGCTGGCGGTGCGTCGTCACCGCGGTATACATAGCGGTAAACGATGATTTATAGACTTTCACCTGCTCGTCGCCGTACTGCTCGCGCGCCTGCGGCTCGCTTAACCCGACGGTGCCGATAGGCGGATGGCTAAAGACCACGGTCGGGATGTTGCTGTAGTCCAGATGCTCGTCCGGCTTGTTGTTAAACAGGCGTTCGGAGAGACGGCGACCGGCGGCGACGGCGACTGGCGTTAGTTCTACCGCGCCAGTATTGTCGCCAACGGCGTAAATGCCTTCAACGTTGGTATTCTGGAATTTATCGACAATGATGTAACCTTTTTCATTGGTTTTCACGCCCGCTGCCGCCAGATTAATATTGTCGGTCGACGGTTCGCGACCAATGGCCCAGATCAGGCAATCAACGGTTTCACTGCGGCCATCTTCCAGTTCCAAAGTCAGACTGCCGTCGGCGTTTTTCACCACCGCTTTCGGCACGGCGTGAGTATGCAGTTGCGGGCCTTCGGCGTTCATCACCTCAACCAGCGTTTCGCTAATCATTGGGTCAAAACTGCGCAGCGGCGCATGTTTCCGGACAAACAGATGCGTTTTCGCCCCCAGCGCGTTGATAACGCCAGCCAGTTCAACGGCGATATAACCTGCGCCTACCACTGCGACGCGCTCCGGCAAGGCAGACAACGCAAAGAAACCGTCGGAATCAATGCCGTATTCCACTCCTGGAATCTCAGGATGGCTCGGACGACCGCCGGTAGCGATCAAAATATGGTCGGCGGTGATGGTTTCGCCGTTCACCTCAATGGTTTTGGCATCGACAAAGCGGGCAAAGCCTTTAATCACATCCACGTTATTTTTGCCCAGCACGTTGTCGTATGAAGTATGGATGCGGTCAATATACGCGGTACGGCTGGCAATCAGCTTGCTCCAGTCAAACTGATTAATCGTGGTGTCAAAACCGTAGTCCGGGCCATACAGATGAATCGCTTCACGAATCTGCGCGGCATGCCACATCACTTTCTTCGGCACGCAGCCCACGTTAACACAGGTGCCGCCCAGCTCTTTGGCTTCGATGAGCGCGCATTTCTGGCCGTACATAGCGGCGCGGTTAATCGAGGCGATACCGCCGCTGCCGCCGCCGATAGCGATGTAATCATAGTGTTTGGTCATGACCGCTCCTTTATGTTCGTTGTCGGACGGATAGATTCTGCGCTATCCGCCAAAATATTCGCGATTGTATACCTGAAGGTGAAAGGTTCCACCGATGGCTGTGATTACTCCGGCACGATCCAGCTTACCGAAGTGTGTCCGTGACCGTTTGGCGCCAACCTGCTGTGCAGCCACGGTAGCACGTTGTTCATCTGCTGCTCCAGTTTCCACGGCGGGTTAACCACGATCATACCGGAGGCCGTCATCCCGCGCTGATCGCTGTCCGGACGGATCGCCAGCTCAATTTGCAGGATTTTACGGATGCCGGTGGCCTCCAGATCATGAATCATGCGCTTAATTTGCTGGCGGAGCACCACCGGATACCATAGCGCGTATGTACCGGTGGCGAAACGTTTATAACCCTCGCTGATGCCGCTGACTACCGCCTGGTAATCGGTTTTCATTTCATAAGGTGGGTCAATGAGGATCAGACCGCGGCGGGAAACTGGCGGCAATTTGGCTTTCAGTTGCTGATAGCCGTCAGCGCGTTCCACGCGGGCGCGGTTGTCTTTTTGAAACTCCGCGCGCAACAGTGGGAAGTCGCTGGGATGCAATTCCGTGAGTTGCAGACTGTCCTGCTCACGCAGCAACTGGCGGGCGATTAACGGGGAGCCCGGATAGTAGCGTAACTGCCCGCTGCGGTTGAAATGTTTTACGACGCTAATATACGGTTCCAGTTCGGCGGGCAGGTCGTCCTGCTGCCAGATACGGGCGATGCCTTCCAGATACTCTCCGGTACGTTCAGCATGTTCGCTGCCCAACTGATAACGCCCCGCGCCCGCGTGCGTGTCCAGATAGAGAAACGGTTTTTCTTTCTCTTTTAGCGACTCGATGATCAGGCTCTGAACGGTATGTTTAAGGACGTCGGCGTGGTTGCCTGCGTGAAAGCTGTGACGATAACTGAGCATGGATGCAGATATTCCGGGAAGTAAACAAGTTAGCCGATAGTTTACCGCAGATCCGTGCAGATTACCCCAGTACCGCCATGTTGTTTCGCGCGTTGTGAAAGTATTGCAAGACGTGTTCGTATCATCAAACCGTCAACTGCGCAGGCCAGCATCGCCTGTGGGCAAGGTAGTGGTTTTGACCTGGCGTTATTTTTAATGAAAGGAACCATAATGAAACTACACATTACTGTACTGGCGTCATCTCTGGCGCTGGCGATGCCGGCACTGGCGAAAGATATTCCCCTGCCCCAGGCGGAGTCGATAGCGAAAAGCGTGACGCCCGACTCGGCGAGCGTCGCCTCTAATGACCTTGAGGCTCAATGGCTGACACAGTTGCGTAAGGCATTACAAGGCGATACCGCCGCGTTGACTCGCGACGCCCTGGCTCAGATGCGACAGAATTCCATCCAGGCGGATAATGCCTGGTTACAGGCTAGCGGTTATGATTTTCATACTACTGAGAATCAACAGATGGGAATTACCCTACTTTCCGCCTTCAATACATTGCCGGAAGCAGTATTGAAAGACAATCTGGCGACGGTGACGGCGATTAATCACGATGCCGATGTTAATACCCGTCACCAGGCGCTGGCGGATGCGGAAAGCGTGGAGTATCTCTATTTCCTGAGCGACGCAATGGGGCCGCGGCTGGGGCGGGCATTTCTCGCCGCTTATGATAAAGGTGAGTTGGGCAAAGCGGCGGCGTTGATTAAAGCCTCGGAAGTCAGCACCGGCGCGGCGAAAAAATATTTTCATTACCCGCGTCCTTACCAGGTGCCGGGTAATACTATCCATTTGACGCCGGATGATGTGGTGGTAAAAGATGGTCATCCTTATACCGCAGGTGGCGGTGCTTTCCCCAGCGGACACACGAATACCGGTTATACGGATGCGCTGTTGATGGCGGAAATGATCCCGGAACGCTTTGATGCGCTGGTGATTCGTGGCGCGCGTTATGGCTATTCTCGCCTGGTCCTTGGCGTACACTATCCGCTGGATGTAATGGGCGCGCGGATGGTCGCGCAGCGTAATGTCGCGCATTATCTTAACGATCCGTATTACCGTACGTTATTCAACGAAGCTCGCGCTCAACTGCGCGAGGCGCTGGTGAAAGAGTGCGGTACGACGATTGTCGAATGCGCGGCATCGGCCGGAAAAGACGATCCGTACCGCGATCCGGCCATGCATACCTTCTACCGCTTCACCATGACTTATAACCTGCCGCAACAGAAAGGCGAGCATCAGCCGTTGAAAATACCAAAAGGCGCCGATGTTCTGCTACAGACAGCGCTGCCAAACCTGTCGCCAGCGCAGCGTCAGGCGTTAATGGAAGAGACGGCGTTACCGACAGGATATCCGTTGTCGGGCGAGACCGAGGATCAACAGTTCTGGCAGCGTCTGGATCTGTCCGCTGCTTACGAGATGGCGAGAAAAACGCGCTAACGTTGTCACCCGGCTTATAAAACGTAAGCCGGGATGATGTTAAAGGGGCGGCTTATTGCAGCGATACCCACGTCTGTACGCTGTCCATCATTGAAATTCCCCTTACTATCCCCCATTCTAGATCTCATCGCGAGAGCGCCAAAAGCGCGCTCCACTCACCTTCTTCTACAGGACTGCGCATATGACCAATCCATTACTAACGTCTTTTTCACTGCCGCCTTTTTCTGCAATTAAACCGGAGCATGTGGTGCCTGCGGTCACCAAAGCGTTGGCCGATTGCCGGGCGGCGGTAGAAGGCGTTGTGGCGCATGGCGCGCCGTATAGCTGGGAAAACCTTTGCCAGCCGTTGGCGGAAGCCGACGATGTTCTGGGGCGTATTTTCTCGCCAATTAGCCACTTAAACTCGGTGAAAAATAGCCCGGAGCTGCGTGAAGCCTACGAACAGACGCTGCCGCTGCTGTCGGAATACAGCACCTGGGTTGGGCAACATGAAGGACTGTACAACGCGTACCGCGACCTGCGCGACGGCGATCATTACGCCACTCTGAATACCGCGCAGAAGAAAGCGGTTGATAACGCGCTGCGTGATTTTGAACTGTCCGGCATCGGTCTGCCGAAAGAGAAACAGCAGCGTTACGGCGAAATCGCCACTCGCCTGTCTGAGCTGGGCAACCAGTACAGCAATAATGTGCTCGATGCCACCATGGGCTGGACGAAGCTCATCACCGACGAAGCCGAGCTGGCGGGAATGCCGGAAAGCGCGCTCGCCGCCGCTAAAGCCCAGGCGGAAGCCAAAGAGCAGGAAGGTTACCTGCTGACCCTGGATATCCCGAGCTATCTGCCGGTCATGACCTACTGCGACAACCAGGCGTTGCGCGAAGAGATGTATCGCGCCTATTCCACTCGTGCCTCCGACCAGGGGCCGAACGCCGGTAAGTGGGATAACAGCCCGGTGATGGAAGAAATTCTTGCGCTGCGCCATGAACTGGCGCAACTGCTGGGCTTCGAAAATTATGCCCATGAATCGCTGGCCACCAAGATGGCGGAAAATCCGCAGCAGGTGCTCGATTTCTTAACCGATCTGGCGAAACGCGCTCGTCCGCAGGGGGAAAAAGAGCTGGCCCAGCTGCGCGCCTTCGCCAAAGCCGAATTTGGCATTGAGGAGCTGCAACCGTGGGATATCGCGTACTACAGTGAAAAGCAAAAACAGCACCTGTACAGCATCAGCGATGAGCAGCTACGTCCGTACTTCCCGGAAAACAAAGCCGTGAATGGCCTGTTTGAAGTGGTGAAACGTATTTACGGCATCACCGCCAAAGAGCGTACTGACGTTGATGTCTGGCACCCGGAAGTGCGTTTCTTTGAACTGTATGACGAAAATAACGAGCTGCGCGGCAGCTTCTACCTTGACCTGTACGCGCGCGAACACAAACGCGGCGGGGCGTGGATGGACGACTGTGTCGGCCAGATGCGTAAAGCGGACGGCACATTGCAAAAGCCGGTCGCTTATCTGACCTGTAATTTCAACCGTCCGGTGAACGGTAAACCCGCTCTGTTTACCCATGACGAAGTGATCACCCTGTTCCACGAGTTTGGTCATGGCCTGCATCATATGCTGACCCGCATTGAGACCGCCGGGGTCTCCGGCATCAGCGGGGTGCCGTGGGACGCGGTCGAACTGCCAAGCCAGTTTATGGAAAACTGGTGCTGGGAGCCGGAAGCGCTGGCGTTTATCTCCGGCCACTATGAAACCGGCGAGCCGTTGCCGAAGGAACTGCTGGATAAAATGCTGGCGGCGAAAAACTATCAGGCGGCGCTGTTTATTCTGCGTCAACTGGAGTTCGGTCTGTTTGATTTCCGTCTGCATGCGGAATTTAATCCGCAGCAAGGGGCGAAAATTCTTGAGACGCTCTTTGAAATTAAAAAACAGGTCGCCGTGGTGCCGTCACCGACATGGGGCCGCTTCCCACATGCGTTCAGCCATATCTTTGCCGGTGGCTATGCGGCAGGCTACTACAGCTATCTGTGGGCCGACGTACTGGCGGCGGACGCTTATTCCCGCTTTGAGGAGGAAGGCATTTTCAACCGTGAGACCGGTCAGTCGTTCCTTGATAACATCCTGACTCGCGGTGGTTCTGAAGAGCCAATGGAACTCTTTAAACGCTTCCGTGGCCGTGAACCACAACTGGACGCGATGCTGGAGCATTACGGGATTAAAGGCTGATTTTACGTGCAAATCTGCTTAATGGATGAAACGGGCGCCACAGACGGCGCCTTATCTGTGCTGGCTGCCCGCTGGGGACTGGAGCATGACGAAGACAACCCGATGGCGCTGGTATTGACGCCGCAACATCTGGAGCTGCGCAAGCGCGACGAACCGAAACTCGGCGGCATTTTCGTCGATTTTGTCGGCGGCGCGATGGCGCACCGGCGCAAGTTTGGCGGCGGGCGCGGCGAAGCGGTGGCGAAAGCCGTCGGTATCAAAGGCGATTATCTGCCGGACGTGGTTGATGCCACGGCCGGACTGGGGCGCGATGCGTTTGTGCTGGCGTCCGTCGGTTGCCGCGTGCGGATGCTGGAGCGTAATCCGGTGGTCGCCGCGTTGCTCGATGACGGTCTGACGCGCGGCTACGCCGATGCGGATATTGGCGGCTGGCTTCAGGAGCGTTTGCAGTTGATTCATGCTTCCAGCCTGACGGCGTTGACTGATATCACGCCGCGCCCGCAGGTGGTGTACCTCGATCCGATGTTTCCTCACCGGCAGAAAAGCGCGCTGGTAAAGAAAGAGATGCGGGTGTTTCAGTCGTTGGTGGGGCCGGATCTCGACGCGGATGGCCTGCTGGAACCGGCGCGTCAGTTGGCGACCAAACGCGTGGTGGTTAAACGTCCCGATTATGCGCCGCCGCTGGCGGATGTCGCGACGCCCAACGCCATCGTCACCAAAGGGCATCGGTTTGATATTTATGCCGGAACCCCACAGACGGAGTAACGGATTGCCCGATGACGCTACGCTTATCGGGCCTATGATTCTCAATTATTTGTAGGCCGGATAAGGCGTAAGCCGCATCCGGCACTGAGTATTACTGTTCGGTACCTGGCGTATTAATCATCCGGTTTAACCACGGCACCATAATGGCCATCACCACGGTGACCGCCAGCGTTACCAGACCAATTTTGCTAAAGACGCCGGTATAAATTGGCAGCGTCTGTAACGGATCGGTGATGTTTTCCGGTACGGCGGTGAAGGTCGCCACATAACCGCCGAGCAGGAAGGCGGCGGCCTGGGTCAGGAACCACATTCCCAGAATAAAGCCCATCAGATGCTGCGGCACCAGAGCGGCGACCATTGCCAGTCCCAGCGCGCTAATCAGCAGCTCGCCCAGACTCTGGAACAGATACACCAGCACGATAAACCACGGCGACGTCAATCCTTGCGCATCGGCAAACCACATCCCGGCGGCGGCGGCGGTCAGAAAACCCAGCGCGCAGAGGAACATGCCGAGCGTAAACTTCATCGGCATAGTCAGATCTTTGCCTTTGCTACCCAATCGGGTGTAAATCGCTGCCAGTACCGGACTGGCGACGACCACCCAGAATGGGTTCAGCGCCTGAAAACTCACCGGGTTAATGGCGAATCCAAGAATTTCATGATGCACGTTATTAATCGCAAAGAAGTTCAGCGAGGTAGGCATCTGCGCATACAGAATGTAAAACAGCACGGCTTCAATCATCAGAATAAACGCCACGAACATTTTATTGCGGCCGGTTTTATCCAGACGAAACGCTTCGCGAAAGAAGAAAATAGTGACGACGATAGAAAGGACGATGAGCACCAGATTGGCAATCTTAACGTTGTGCATCAGCCAGGCGCAGAGGAAAATCATGACGACGGTGCCGAGCAGTACCAGCAGCAAATTGCGAAAACGTAGCGGTTTATGATCCGGTTCAGAACCGATATTTTTCACCATGCCACGGCAGGCGAAGTACACCAGAAGCGCAACAATTAAACCAGCGCCGCACAGATTATAGGTCACCGCATAGCCAAATTTATCGGCAATCACCGGCGCCAGCGATAGCGATAACAAAGAACCGATGTTAATTGACATATAAAACAGGGTGAAAGCGCCATCCAGCCGGGGATCTTTAGGCTGATAGCATTTAGAGAGCAGGCTGGCGGGATTGGCTTTAAATAACCCGTTGCCCACGGCAATCGTACCCAGTGCGATAAAAATCAGATCGGGATTTAATAGCGACATGCCGGTCATAAAATAGCCAATCGCCAGCACAACCGCGCCCAGGACCAGGGTGCGTTTAGTCCCTAACAGATGGTCGCCAACATAGCCGCCGATGGAGATCAGGCCATAAACCAGCGCCGCAAAAGCGCCAAAGGTAATAAAGGCCTGTTCCTGAGAAAAACCCAATTGTTTAACGAAAAAGACCGCCAGGATGCCCTGGACGCCGTAATAGCCAAATCGTTCCCATAATTCTACGAAAAAGATCATGAAGAATGGACGAGGTTGCTGCAGCAAGCCCGTAGGTGCAGTTGTATTCATATTCCTTCGCCTTTCAATGCCATCCCGAAACGTATGAGCGCGTATATCAAAACGCGCCGAAAAGTCTTACCCTGATATAGACTGCGGTTATTAGCCTGATTAATAGGTTATTATACAAATGATACGCAAACTAATTAGTGGATCACACTAATTATGTTTGGTGTGATGGAATGATGTACTGAGTGCTGCGAAGAGGGGGGGATAAACAAAACGCCCACATAAGCGGGCGTTGTTGTTGATAGCCGGAATTTGCCTGATGGTTCAGGCTAACCTGATTGACTATAGACCAGATAAGGTCTTAGCCGCCAGCCGGCACGGCAAGTATTACTCTTCTTCGTCGCGCAGCGGAACAATCAGCATGTCAACGTGAACGGTGTTGATCAACTGGCGCGCAGAAGACATCAGTTTGCTCCAGAAGTCCTGGTGATGACCGCAAACGACCAGATCCATATCGTATTTCTTGATGGCGTCAACCAGCACCTGGCCCAAATCGCCGCTACCGCTCAGGGTTTCAGTGATAGGGTAGCCAGCGTTGGTAGACAGCTCGGTCAGCGCGTGGTGGGTTTCTTCGGAGATACGTTTCTGCATATCGCCCAGATTGACGTCAATCAGGCCGGTGTACAGGTCTGAATAATTCACGTCAACGTGGATGAGGGAGATTTTCGCGTTGTAGGGGCGCGCCATAGAGACCGCTTTTTCAACCAGAACTTTACTTTCCGGGGAGAGATCAACTGCGATAAGAATGTGTTTATAAGCCATAGTGTTACTCCTTCCATAAGTTGTCGATGACCATTGAGCTACTGGCGTTTCTTATGCCGCCGCGTCACCCGCGTCCTGCGAACTCTATGCGCGGGGCTAGCTCAACAGTTTACCATAACTATCCTTACATTATAGCGACCAGGATAATCCGTCAATCTGCCTTGCTTGCCAGCTAGTTAAACAAAATTTTCAGTGAATTGCATTGATAGTGATTAACCTTCTGGTAAAAAAATTAACTGATCTCCTACAATGTGTATAAGAGCCGTTTGAATGCGGAGCGTTAATATGGACGGCTTTCGTAGTACTCTTTCACTGATTGTCTGGCAGGGTATCGGGGAGCGGTAGTCCCGGAGAGGAACTCCGTGGGCGGGTCGCCGGGGAGGAGATATGATAAGCACCGTCTCACTATTCTGGGCTTTATGTGTCGTTTGCATTGTTAATATGGCGCGCTATTTCTCATCGCTACGCGCACTGTTAGTGGTACTTCGTGGTTGCGATCCTTTGCTCTATCAATATGTCGATGGCGGCGGCTTCTTTACCACGCATGGTCAGCCCAACAAACAGGTGCGCCTGGTATGGTATATCTACGCTCAGCGCTATCGCGATCATCATGATGAAGAATTTATTCGCCGTTGTGAACGCGTGCGCCGCCAGTTTCTGCTGACCAGCGCGTTATGCGGTTTGGTGGTGGTGAGCTTGATTGCGCTCATGATTTGGCACTGAATAAAAAAAGCGGGCCAGTTTCCTGACCCGCTCGTATTAGATAAGCCTCCGGATGACGCCGCTTGTAGCGGCCTATCAGGCCTGTGTCGTTTCATCCTGACAGGCCGGATTAGCGACAGCGCTATCCGGCCCATTTGGCTTAAATAATCTTCAGGGAAAGCCAGTACAGCACGCCGGAAAGAATAATCGCCGCCGGTAACGTAAATACCCAGGCCATCAGAATGCTGGTCACGGTTTTACGCTGCAACCCGCCGCCATCAACGACCATGGTTCCCGCCACTGAAGAGGAGAGTACGTGAGTGGTAGAAACTGGCATACCGGTGTAGCTGGCAAGACCGATAGAGACTGCCGCCGTCATCTGCGCCGACATTCCCTGCGCATACGTCATGCCTTTTTTACCAATTTTCTCGCCGATAGTGGTCGCCACGCGACGCCAGCCGATCATCGTACCAATACCCAGCGCCAACGCCACTGCCATAATGATCCACACCGGCGCATACTCAATGGTGCTTAACATATCGGTCTTCAGCTTTTTCAGCAGGCGCTGGTCATCGCTGCTTACGCCAGGCAATTTCACGACTTTGTCGGTCGTGTCGGAAATGCACAGCATAATGCGACGCAACTGACTACGCTGTTCAACGCTTAACTTGTCGTAGCTTTCCACGTTTGCCAGCATCCCTTTCGCACGGTTAAGCGCGTTAATGGTGTTAGCCGGATGGCAGTGGAATTCAGTCGGTTCAGTCGCGCCCGGCTCCGGAGAGGGAATCAGTTGGTCAACGCCGGTGACGGCTTTCAGCAGGTCAGGACGCTGCTCAAAGTACGTTTCGACATTGTTGATAGCATCGCGCGTACGGGTGATTTCGTAGCTGGAGGCATTCATATTGACCACGAAACCCGCAGGCGCGACGCCAATCAGCACCAGCATGACCAGGCCAATGCCTTTCTGACCATCGTTCGCGCCATGCGAAAACGCCACGCCGATAGCTGAGAGGATCAGCGCGATACGCGTCCAGAACGGCGGCTTTTTCTTGCCGTCTTTCTTTTCACGTTCGGCTGGCGTCAGGTGGATACGGGCGCGTTTCTTAGTACCGCTCCAGTAGCGGCGCAGCAAGAAAATCAGACCGCCGGCGAATACCAGACCGACAATAGGGGAAATAATGAGTGAACCGAAAATATTGATAACTTTCGGGATGTTAAGCGCATCCACCACTGACGTGCCGGTCATCATCGCATTGGTTAAACCGATGCCGATAATGGCGCCAATCAGCGTGTGGGAACTGGACGCCGGCAACCCGAAATACCAGGTACCGAGGTTCCAGATAATCGCCGCCAGCAACATGGAAAAGACCATAGCGAGGCCGTGCGCGGAACCCATGTTGAGCAGGAGATCCGTCGGTAGCATATGCACAATGGCATACGCCACGCTGAGACCCCCCAGCAAAACGCCAAAAAAGTTAAACACCGCCGCCATGACAACCGCCAGCTGCGAACGCATCGCACGGGTGTAAATCACGGTTGCGACTGCATTGGCTGTGTCATGGAAGCCGTTAATCGCTTCGTAGAACAGCACAAAAGCCAGAGCAAGCAATAATAAAAGCCCGGTATGTAAATCCAGGCCAGCAAACAAATGTAGCATAGGACGTTACGCCATTTTGAGGACATGAACGCGGCGCATTATCAGTGACTTTGGCGGCGCGGGCAAAGTGAAATATAGACTTTTTTTGATGCACTTCGTGCTTTGTTTGATATCACTAAAGAATTATCTTATATATTTCAGATAAATACCATTTTCAGGCGCTTTTCGCGCTGGTGCGACCACTGAGGAAACTTTACAATTCACGCCCGAATTTGAGAGAGGAAGGCGACGTGGAAAGGTTTGATGCCGTTATTATAGGCGCTGGCGCAGCGGGCATGTTTTGCGCCGCGCAGGCAGGACAGGCGGGTAGCCGCGTGCTGCTCATCGATAATGGCAAGAAGCCAGGACGTAAAATCCTCATGTCCGGCGGTGGGCGCTGCAACTTTACTAATCTTTATGTTGAGCCTGCTGCGTATTTGAGCCAGAACCCCCATTTTTGCAAATCAGCGTTAGCCCGCTATACCCAGTGGGACTTTATCGATCTGGTCGGCAGGTATGGGATAGCCTGGCATGAGAAAACGCTGGGACAGCTTTTTTGCGATGATTCCGCCCAACGCATTGTCGATATGCTGGTTGCCGAGTGCGACAAAGGCGGCGTAACGATGCGCCTGCGTAGCGAGGTATTGAGCGTCGAGCGTGATGAGTCGGGTTTCATACTGGCGTTGAACGGCGAGACGGTGACTACGCAAAAGCTGGTGATTGCCAGTGGCGGCCTGTCGATGCCGGGGCTTGGCGCATCGCCGTTTGGCTATAAAATCGCCGAACAGTTTGGTCTCAAGGTGTTGCCGACGCGCGCCGGGCTGGTGCCCTTTACCCTACATAAGCCGCTGTTAGAACAGCTCCAGACGCTGTCTGGCGTCTCTGTGCCCTGCGTAATTACCGCCCGCAATGGCACGGTATTTCGGGAAAACCTACTTTTTACCCATCGTGGACTGTCCGGCCCCGCCGTTTTACAGATTTCCAGCTACTGGCAACCGGGCGAGTTAGTGAGCATTAACTTATTGCCGGACCTCTCGCTGGAAGACGTTCTCAATGAACAGCGTAACGCGCACCCGAACCAGAGTCTGAAGAACACGCTGGCGATGCATCTGCCGAAACGGCTGGTGGAGTGTTTACAACAGTTGGGGCAGATCCCGGATGTATCGCTCAGGCAGTTGAACGTTCGTGACCAGCAGGCGTTGGTTGACACGCTTACGGCCTGGCAAGTGCAGCCTAACGGCACCGAAGGCTATCGGACAGCGGAAGTGACGCTGGGCGGCGTGGATACAAACGAGCTATCATCGCGGACTATGGAAGCGCGCCGCGTGCCGGGCCTCTATTTTATCGGCGAAGTGATGGACGTCACCGGTTGGTTGGGCGGCTATAACTTCCAGTGGGCGTGGTCGAGCGCCTGGGCCTGCGCGCAGGATTTGGCGGCAAAACGCTAAATACCATTACAAACAATAAGCGAATAGACATCCCGGACAGAGGTGTTAGTATCGATTTATAGCAGTTATGAGTATGCGTGTTTCATTTACGGCCAGGAACGCTGATGATGACAACATTACTCCCTCTTTTTCGGGTACCTACATCATTCACTCCCTTTGACGGCGAGCGCTTCATTGGCGTCTGCTCGTCGTCTGGCCCCTTTTCTTTTTTCATTCTTATCCCGGATGGAAACCCCCGCTGAGCGCACGCCCGGCGGACTTTGTGGCACGCATGGTTAGACAACAGGGATTACGGCGGGTCGATTATGGACAAAATGAAGCGTCATCTGGTGTGGTGGGGTGCGGGGATTCTTGTGGCGGTGGCCGCGATAGCCTGGTGGATGCTGCGCCCTGCGGGAATACCGGAGGGGTTTGCCGCCAGCAACGGCAGAATTGAAGCCACCGAAGTGGATATTGCCACTAAGATTGCCGGGCGTATTGATACCATCCTCGTTTCGGAAGGGCAGTTCGTTCGTCAGGGCGAGGTGCTGGCGAAAATGGATACCCGCGTATTGCAGGAGCAGCGGCTGGAGGCGATTGCGCAGATTAAAGAGGCCGAGAGCGCAGTTGCCGCCGCCCGTGCCTTGCTGGAGCAACGCCAGAGTGAAATGCGCGCCGCGCAGTCGGTCGTCAAACAGCGGGAAGCTGAGCTGGACTCCGTCTCTAAACGTCACGTGCGTTCTCGTTCGCTGTCGCAGCGTGGCGCGGTATCTGTACAACAGTTAGATGACGATCGCGCGGCGGCGGAAAGCGCGCGCGCCGCCCTGGAGACCGCCAAAGCGCAGGTATCTGCGGCAAAAGCGGCGATTGAGGCGGCGCGTACCAGTATTATCCAGGCGCAAACGCGCGTGGAAGCGGCGCAGGCGACCGAGCGGCGTATTGTCGCCGACATCGACGACAGCGAATTAAAAGCGCCGCGCGATGGACGTGTGCAGTACCGCGTTGCGGAGCCGGGCGAAGTGTTATCGGCTGGCGGCCGGGTGTTGAACATGGTCGATCTCAGCGATGTTTATATGACATTTTTCCTGCCGACCGAACAGGCGGGGTTGTTGAAGATCGGCGGTGAAGCGCGACTGGTGCTGGACGCCGCGCCGGATCTGCGTATACCGGCGACGATCAGTTTTGTCGCCAGCGTGGCGCAGTTCACACCCAAAACCGTGGAAACCCACGATGAACGGTTAAAGCTGATGTTCCGTGTCAAAGCGCGTATTCCGCCAGAGCTGCTGCGACAGCATCTGGAATATGTCAAAACCGGTTTGCCGGGAATGGCCTGGGTTCGTCTGGATGAGCGCGTGCCCTGGCCTGACGCTCTAAGCGTGAGGCTGTCGCAATGACGTCGCTGACGCTGGTGCCTGTTCCTCCCGTGGCGCAGCTTGAGGGGGTGAGCCAGCATTACGGAAAAACGGTCGCGCTGAACAATATCACGCTGGACATTCCCGCCCGTAGTATGGTCGGGCTGATTGGTCCGGACGGGGTGGGTAAGTCGAGCCTGCTGTCGCTGATTTCTGGCGCGCGGGTGATTGAGCAAGGGAACGTTATCGTCCTGGGCGGCGATATGCGCGATGCGAAACATCGCCGCGACGTCTGTCCGCGCATCGCCTGGATGCCGCAGGGGCTGGGGAAAAACCTTTATCACACGCTATCGGTTTATGAGAACGTCGATTTTTTCGCTCGTCTCTTTGGTCATGACAAAGCTGAACGCGAAGCGCGTATTACCGAGCTGCTGAACAGCACCGGCCTGGCGCCGTTTCGTGACCGTCCTGCCGGGAAGCTGTCCGGTGGGATGAAACAAAAGCTGGGGCTGTGCTGTGCGCTGATTCATGACCCGGAATTGCTGATTCTTGATGAGCCTACCACCGGCGTGGACCCGCTCTCCCGCGCTCAGTTCTGGGACTTAATCGACAGTATCCGCCAACGGCAGACCAATATGAGCGTGTTGGTCGCAACGGCCTATATGGAAGAGGCGGAGCGTTTTGACTGGCTGGTGGCGATGAATGCGGGCGAGATACTGGCAACCGGCAGCGCGCAGCAACTGCGGGCAAAAACCCATAGTGCGACGCTGGAGCAGGCGTTTATCGCCCTGTTGCCAGAAGCGCAGCGCCAGGCGCATAAGCCAGTGGTAATCCCCCCCTATCACGCTGAGCAGGAAGAGATTGCCATTGAGGCGAAAGATCTGACCATGCGCTTCGGTAAGTTCGTCGCGGTTGACCATGTTAATTTCCGTATTCCGCGCGGCGAGATTTTTGGCTTCCTCGGTTCAAACGGTTGCGGCAAATCGACCACCATGAAAATGCTGACCGGTCTGCTTCCCGCCAGCGAAGGCCAGGCCTGGCTATTTGGCCAGCCGGTAGACCCGAACGACATCGATACCCGTCGCCGGGTCGGGTATATGTCGCAGGCTTTTTCGCTCTATAACGAACTCACCGTGCGGCAGAATCTGGAACTTCATGCCCGCCTGTTTCATATTCCGCCAGCGGAGATCCCGGCGCGCGTCGCGCAGATGATCGAACGCTTTATGCTAACGGAGGTGGAAGATACGCTCCCCGCTTCGTTGCCGCTCGGTATCCGCCAGCGTTTATCGCTGGCGGTAGCGGTGATCCATCGCCCGGAAATGCTGATTCTTGATGAGCCAACGTCCGGCGTTGATCCGGTCGCCAGGGATATGTTCTGGCAGCTTATGGTCGATCTTTCGCGTCAGGATAAGGTGACGATTTTTATCTCGACCCATTTTATGAACGAAGCGGAACGTTGCGACCGAATGTCATTGATGCACGCCGGTAAAGTGCTCGCCAGCGGGACGCCGCAGGAATTGGTGCAACAGCGGGGCGCGGCCAATCTGGAAGCGGCGTTTATTTCCTGGCTACAGGAAGCTGCGGGAGCGGCGCCTGAAACCCCAATACCGCCATCCCAGACGCCTGCCGCGTCAGGTAAACCGTCGCGGCAGGGATTGAGCTTCCGGCGTTTGTTCAGCTACAGTCGCCGCGAAGCGCTGGAGCTACGCCGCGATCCGGTACGCTCGACGCTGGCGCTGCTGGGAACGGTAATTCTGATGCTGATTATGGGCTATGGCATCAGTATGGACGTGGAGAACCTGCGTTTTGCCGTACTCGACCGCGATCAAACCGTCAGCAGCCAGGCATGGTCGCTCAATCTGGCGGGATCGCGCTATTTTATCGAACAGCCGCCGCTCGCCAGCTATGACGAGCTTGACCGGCGGATGCGTTCGGGAGAGTTGGCGGTTGCCATTGAGATCCCGCCTAATTTTGGCCGCGATATTGCTCGCGGTACGCCAGCGCAGATTGGCGTCTGGGTGGATGGCGCTATGCCCAGCCGCGCCGAGACGGTGAAGGGGTACGTTCAGGCGATGCACCAAAGCTGGCTGCAGGAGGCGGCGAGTCGTCAGCCGAACCCGGTTAAACAGACCGGGCTGCTCAACATTGAAACGCGCTATCGCTATAATCCGGATGTGAAAAGTCTGCCCGCTATCGTTCCGGCGGTCATTCCGCTGCTGCTCATGATGATCCCGTCAATGCTTAGCGCCCTGAGCGTGGTGCGGGAGAAAGAGCTGGGGTCGATGATTAATCTGTACGTAACGCCGACGACGCGCAGCGAATTTTTGCTGGGTAAACAACTGCCGTATATCGCGCTGGGTATGCTGAACTTTTTGCTACTGTGCGCGCTGTCGGTCTTTGTGTTCGGCGTGCCGCTGAAAGGCAGCTTTCTCACGCTTACCCTCGCGGCGCTGCTTTACGTCATCATCGCCACCGGTCTGGGGCTGCTGATCTCCACGTTTATGAAGAGCCAAATCGCCGCTATTTTTGGGACGTCGATTATTACCCTCATTCCGGCAACACAATTTTCTGGCATGATCGATCCGGTGGCTTCGCTGGAAGGACCGGGAAGATGGATCGGCGAGATCTACCCGACCAGCCATTTTCTGACGATCGCGCGTGGGACGTTTTCCAAAGCGTTGGATCTGTCCGATCTCTGGCCGTTATTTATGCCGTTACTGATTGCCGTCCCGGTGGTGATGGGTCTGAGCATTCTGCTGCTGAAAAAACAGGAGGGGTAATGCGCGGATTACGTAATATTTATAATCTCGGCGTTAAAGAACTGCGCAGTCTGCTGGGCGACAAAGCGATGCTGGCGCTGATCGTCTTCGCCTTTACGATTTCGGTTTACTCCTCCGCTACCGTCCTGCCCGGTTCGTTGCATCTTGCCCCTATCGCCATCGCCGATATGGATCAGTCACAGTTGTCGAACCGTATTGTGAATAGTTTTTACCGCCCGTGGTTTCTGCCGCCGGAGATGATTACGGCAACGGAAATGGATGCCGGACTGGATGCCGGACGCTATACCTTTGCGGTCAATATTCCGCCGAATTTCCAGCGTGATGTGCTGGCCGGACGTCAGCCTGATATTCAGGTTAACGTCGATGCGACGCGCATGAGCCAGGCGTTTACCGGCAACAGTTATATCCAGAATATTATTAGCGGCGAGGTCAACAGCTTTGTGGCGCGCGCGCGGGGAGATAACGTTCAGCCGGTGTCGCTGGAGATTCGGATGCGCTTTAACCCGAATCTGGACCCGGCGTGGTTTGGCGGCGTGATGGCGATTATCAACAACATTACCATGCTGGCGATAGTGCTGACCGGATCGGCGCTGATCCGCGAGCGAGAACACGGCACGGTAGAGCATCTGTTGGTGATGCCGGTCACGCCCTTTGAGATCATGATGGCGAAAGTATGGTCGATGGGGCTGGTTGTGCTGGTGGTTTCCGGTTTGTCTTTGATGCTGATGGTGAAAGGCGTACTTGGCGTACCGATTGAAGGATCGATCCCATTGTTTATGTTGGGCGTGGCGCTGAGCCTGTTCGCTACCACTTCAATTGGGATTTTTATGGGCACCATTGCCCGTTCGATGCCGCAGCTGGGGTTATTAATGATTCTGGTACTGTTGCCGCTACAAATGCTTTCCGGCGGTTCCACGCCGCGCGAAAGTATGCCGCAGGCGGTGCAGGATATTATGCTGACCATGCCGACGACGCATTTTGTCAGTCTTGCCCAGGCGATTCTTTATCGCGGCGCAGGTTTGAGTATCGTCTGGCCGCAGTTCCTGACCCTGCTGGCGATAGGCGGCGTGTTCTTCCTGATAGCGCTGTTACGCTTCAGAAAAACGA
The DNA here is from genome assembly GCF_046569525.1 of Salmonella sp. 741265055_HSA. Classification (NCBI taxonomy): domain Bacteria; kingdom Pseudomonadati; phylum Pseudomonadota; class Gammaproteobacteria; order Enterobacterales; family Enterobacteriaceae; genus Salmonella; species Salmonella sp. 741265055_HSA. The sequence goes on from NZ_JBKFSQ010000008.1 coordinate 113,704, forward strand.
TTGGCACGATGGCGTAAACATTATTGCCGGAGGGCGGCTGCGCCTCATCCGCCCTACAAACGACGACGTGCGAGCGTAGGCCGGGCAAGCGAAGCGCCCCGGCATTAGTCTTCTTTCGGCAAGCACTGCAAGTGGCCGTGGCGCACGCCGCGCTGGGCGATAACATCATCGGCAAAATGCTGTACGTCGCCCATATCGCCCTTCAGAACGGCGATCTCCAGACAGTCATCGTGGTTGATATGGACGTGCAGCGTGGCGACGGATAAATCATGATGATGATGCTGGGTGGAGACGATGCGGCTGGCTAAATCCCGTTTCTCATGTTCATAAACATATGAAAGTACCGCGAAACCCTGTGTACCGTGTTCCTGGGTGGCCTCCTGCGCCAGAGCGCCGCGCAGAATATCACGGATCGCTTCGGAGCGATTGTTATAGCCGCGTCGCTGGCTCAGGCTGTCCAGCGTTTCCAGTAAATCGTCATCGAGGGTGATGGTGACACGTTGCATCTGACTTAAACCTTTTGGTATGGCGCGTCGGCGCATGGGAAGCTCCGCATTTTGTAACACACGTCCGCCGCCAGAGGGAAAAATTAATGTGTCATAACGCTTTCGTTACCGTCTGCGGCGTCAGCGTAAACGGTGTGGGGGTACAGACTGCCAGACTGAGCGTATCGAGCTGACACTGGCTGACCGACAAGGCAGAGGGCAACGTGCTGTCCACGCTGACGATTTGCCAGGCGCTGCCGCCGCGTTGTTTTACGATGGCTTCTTTACGCGTCCAGATACGCCAGAAGGCCGCCAGTTGTCGCTCCGGACGTTCCGCTTCCATTTCAGCATGTTCGCCGAGGCTGAATACCGCATTTGCCAGCGAACGCCAGTTATCGCGCGGGCGGATCACTTCAATATCGCAGCCGACTTCACCTTCGTCGCTAAGCAACAGAGCAATAGTGTCGCCGCTATGGCTGAGGTTAAACCACAGCGGCGTTCCGGCGGAAAAAGCCGGTTTACCCTGTTCGCCATACACCATTTCCGGTAGCGGCGAGAGCGCACGGGAAAGCAGCACGCGCCCGGCCAGCCAGCTTGCCCGGCGAACGCCCTGCGGTGCCTGAGCGATTAACGCGTCGGGCAATTGACCTGCGCTTAATGTTGACACTTTTCCCAGAACGATCTGGTACATATCAGGACCAACGTTGCCTATGAAGAAGAGGAGATTGTAGCATCTGTCGCCTCATCCCGGTAAACGGCTTTTCGGTCGGCCTGGCCCCAGTAAGATCGCCAGTTTGCTGCCGCCTTTAGTGGTTTCCATCCAGATTTTGCAGACGCTGGTCAAAGGAACGGACAAGAGCATCCCGACCGGGCCTAATAGCCATCCCCAGACCAATAACGAAAGAAATACCACCAGCGTGGACATTCCCAGACGATGGCCCATCATGCGTGGCTCCATAATGTTGCCAATCACCATATGGACCACCAAAAAGAGCGCGCCGACCAGTACGCACTCGTAAAAGCCGTTAAATAACAGCGCCTGAATCATGGGGGGAACGGCGGAAATCACCGAGCCGATATTAGGAACGTAATTGAGCAAAAAGGCCAGTACGCCCCACATTAGCGCAAACTGAATACCCATTAACGCCAGCCCCAGCCAGATAATCGCGCCCGTCCATAAACTGAGCAGCGTTTTCAGCGCCAGATAATGCGAGACGCCTTTCAGGGCGCGGTGCAGGCCGGCAATATGGATTTGTGGATTGTTTAGCGCGAAACGTAATTTATAAGGCACGTGACGCACCTCAAACAACATAAAAACCACGGTCATCACCAGCAGCACAATGCTTGCCATCGCGCCCGATACGCCGGTCATTAATGTTGTGGTGAAGAGCATGATTTTATCGGAGTCCATCCCGCGGAGCATACGTTCCGGCGACATATGTAAATTCAGGAAGGGCATTAACTCCTGAAGGTGTAAGACCTTACGCGTCAGTTCCTTGCTGTATTTAGGCAGCATAGCGATAAATTCATTAAGCGATGCGGCAAGCACACCCACCAGCGCGGTAAGCACGATCAGCATGACGACCACCACGATAGTAATCGCCAGCGGTCGCTTCACGCCCCGGCGAATAAACCAGGTCACTAATGGATTAAGAACAATGGCGAAAAAGAGCGCCAGCAAGAGTTGTACAATAATATCCGCCGCGGCATGAATCCCGGCGAGAATAATGACCAGGGAGGCCAGTTTCAGCAGAATATGCATACCCGTTTTGTCGGGTTGAGCGGTTGGCATGAAGTTTTCCTTGTTGTGTTTTTTTCTAAGTGTAGCGGCTGCCCTGATACCGATAATCTGAATCTCACTACTGATTTTCACCGCGCGCCATGATAGAAAAGAAAACATGTTGTAAAAATGCGGTGATACTCATGCCCGAACCCGTCGCTGAACCGGCGCTAAACGGATTGCGCCTCAATCTGCGTATTGTCTCCATTGTGATGTTTAACTTTGCCAGCTACCTGACCATCGGCCTGCCGCTCGCCGTCTTGCCCGGCTATGTGCATGATGCGATGGGATTCAGCGCGTTCTGGGCGGGGCTTATTATCAGCCTGCAATACTTCGCCACTCTGTTAAGCCGTCCCCATGCCGGGCGGTATGCGGATGTATTAGGGCCGAAAAAAATCGTTGTCTTTGGCTTATGCGGCTGTTTTTTAAGCGGACTCGGCTACCTGCTGGCGGATATCGCCAGCGCCTGGCCGATGATCAGTTTGTTGCTACTGGGGCTGGGTCGTGTGATTTTAGGGATTGGGCAAAGTTTTGCCGGCACCGGTTCGACACTGTGGGGCGTCGGCGTCGTCGGGTCGTTGCATATTGGTCGGGTCATCTCCTGGAACGGTATCGTCACCTACGGTGCAATGGCGATGGGCGCGCCGCTGGGCGTGCTGTGTTATGCCTGGGGCGGGTTACAGGGGCTGGCGCTAACGGTGATGGGCGTGGCGCTGTTGGCGATACTGTTAGCGCTTCCACGTCCGTCGGTGAAGGCGAACAAAGGCAAGCCGCTGCCGTTTCGCGCGGTGCTGGGGCGTGTCTGGCTGTATGGTATGGCGTTGGCGCTGGCCTCGGCAGGGTTTGGCGTCATCGCGACGTTTATTACCTTATTTTATGATGCTAAAGGTTGGGATGGCGCCGCCTTTGCGCTCACGTTATTTAGCGTCGCGTTTGTCGGCACGCGTTTGCTGTTCCCTAACGGCATCAATCGTTTAGGCGGGTTGAATGTCGCCATGATCTGCTTTGGCGTGGAGATTATTGGTCTGTTACTGGTGGGGACGGCAGCCATGCCGTGGATGGCAAAAATCGGCGTTTTACTCACGGGGATGGGGTTTTCGCTGGTCTTTCCGGCGCTGGGCGTGGTGGCCGTCAAAGCCGTGCCGCCGCAGAACCAGGGCGCGGCGCTGGCGACCTATACCGTCTTTATGGATATGTCTTTGGGGGTTACCGGGCCGCTGGCGGGGCTGGTGATGACCTGGGCGGGCGTGCCGGTGATTTATCTGGCGGCGGCCGGGCTGGTAGCGATGGCGCTATTACTGACCTGGCGCTTAAAAAAATGGCCTCCGTCTGCACTGCCGGAGGCCGCATCATCGTCGTAAAGGTTATTTAACAACCAACGTATTGATGATGTTTTCAGCCGTGGTTTGCGCTTTTTGCTGATTGTCCGCAGGCAACGTAACCTGAATCGTCAGCAATTGGTTATCCACTTTGCCCAGCACGATGGAAGAGTACGCCGTCTGGCCCTTCGCGGAGATAATGCTGTCCAGTTGTTGCAACGTATGGCCTTTGAGCTCAATAGACTTATTGGTGACGACCTGAAGCTGCGGGTCGCGGCTACGCTGTTGCTCAAGCAGGCGGTTCGCCAGCAACGGCAACGCTTCATCGGTATTATCGCCGACGATAACAATCACCGCTTTCTGGCCCGTCGGGTCAGAATAAACGTGCATATTATTCGCCTGGGTGCCCAGCTTACCGCTTTGATCGGTCATCTCCGCCGGCAGTGAGAAACTGAGTTTGCCATCCATCAGGCTGATGGGCTGACCGGAGGCCTGGCTTTCTGCGGCGGCGCTTTCTGCCGACGCTTTTGTATCGTTGTTATCACAGGCCGCAAGCCCCATAACCAGCAGGCCAATACCGGCATATTTAACCAAATTGCGCATTGACTTCTTCCTTTCGATAAACGGCCATAACGGCTCATTCGCTCATCTTATCACAACTCGGAAAACGAACCTTTAACTTGCCGGTAATGGGGAAATTTCAGATTTATCTGCCAGCTTTTTCAGCAGTATATTCAGTAGAACGCCGTACATCGGCAGGAAGAAAATAATGCTGATGAGCACCTTAAAGCAATAATCCACCAGCGCAATTTCCATCCAGTGCCCGGCCATAAAGGCATCCGGGCTTCGCCAGAACGCAATAAAGAAAAAGGCAAGGGTATCGCTGATATTGCCAAACAGCGTTGACGCGGTCGGCGCCAGCCACCAGCGACGATTTTGGCGCAGGCGGTTAAACACATGGACATCAAGGATCTGTCCCAGCGCGTAGGCCATAAAGCTGGCGGCGGCGATACGGGCGACAAACAGATTAAAGTTCGCCAACGCGGCGAAACCTTGCCAGGCACCCATATAGAACAGCGATGACACCACATACGACACCAGCAGCGCAGGGATCATGACGGCGAAGATAATGCGGCGCGCCAGCGGTGCGCCAAAAATACGCACGGTAAGATCGGTGGCGAGAAAAATAAAAGGAAAACTAAACGCACCCCAGGTCGTGTGGAAACCAAAAATAGTGATGGGGAGCTGCACCAGATAGTTACTGGAAATGATCACCAGTAAATGGAATAGCGATAGCCAGAACAACGCTTTTATGCGCTGTGATTGTGTAAACGGAGTCATATTGTGACCTTTTTGTTGGATGGGGTGAGGGAACCCAATAAAGAACCGCCGCATAATACTGTTTTGCGCTGGCATTGCAATGGCTAATTTTCACGCAATCGTTAACCTGCCTGGCTTACTGACGAAGATGGGCGTAAAATATCGCCGTTTTTCTACCATTGAGACGAAGATGAGCGATCTGTTTTCCTCCCCTGACCATACGCTTGACGCCCTGGGGCTGCGTTGCCCTGAACCGGTAATGATGGTGCGCAAGACGGTGCGCAACATGCAAACTGGCGAAACATTGCTGATTATCGCCGACGATCCGGCGACGACGCGTGATATTCCGGGGTTCTGTACCTTTATGGAACACGATTTGCTGGCGCAAGAGACGGAGGGTCTGCCGTACCGCTATTTATTGCGTAAGGCGCATTAACCGCACGGCAGATAACATTCTGATTAGAAGCTTTCCCAGTTCGCCTGTTCTGTGGCGGGCTGTGGCGTTAAGCCTTTGCTTAACGGCGTCGGCGACGCCTCCCGACGAGGCTGTTTCTGGATGCGGAACGCGGCGACCGCCTGACGAAGTTCGTTAGCCTGATCTTCCAGCGCCGCCGCCGCTGCTGCGGATTCCTCTACCAGCGAGGCGTTTTGCTGCGTCACGCTGTCCATTTCCGATACCGCCTGCGCCACCTGCTCAATGCCTTTGCTTTGCTCATCGGAGGCAGAGGCGATTTCGCCCATAATATCGGTCACGCGGGTCACGGCGTTGACGATCTCTTTCATGGTTTCTCCCGCTTCGCGTACCTGCGTAGAGCCGGTATCAATGCGCGACACGGAGTTTTCAATCAGCACTTTGATCTCTTTGGCGGCCTGCGCGCTACGGCTGGCCAACGTGCGTACCTCTCCGGCCACGACCGCGAATCCTCGCCCCTGTTCGCCGGCGCGGGCGGCTTCTACCGCGGCGTTCAGCGCCAGGATATTAGTCTGGAAGGCGATACCGTCAATCACGCTGGTGATGTCCACGATTTTTTCCGAGCTTTCGGCGATATCGTTCATGGTGTTCACTACGTTATCCACCACGCGTCCTCCTTTACGCGCGGTTTCTGATGCGGTTTTCGCCAGACCCGTCGCCTGTCGTGCGTTATCGGTGTTTTGCCGTACCGTGGCGGTTAACTGTTCCATGCTGGCGGCGGTCTCCTCCAGCGCCGAGGCCTGCTGTTCGGTACGGGAAGAGAGGTCGCTGCTGCCGGCGGAAATTTCGCCTGCGCCAGTATAGATAGAGTCCGCGTTATCGCGCACCGCGCTGACGGTACGGATTAACGACTGCTGCATCGTTTTAAGACCGGCGGCCAGTTGGCCCATTTCACTGCGTCCTTCGGCCTCTATCTCATGGGTAAGATCGCCGTCGGCGATAGTTTGAATGTGCGCCATAATCCGTTGCAGCGGGCGGAGTAGAACGCGTTGCAGCCCCAGCCAGATAAACGCCAGCACGACGAGCACGATAAGTAGAATTATCCCCAGCGTCCATTGCATCTGGGTAAAACCACTCTGATTCTGATCGCTGGCTAATTTTATTAATTGCGCATTTTGAGAGAGCCACTGGTCATATACCTGCTCCATGTCATCCTGCGCTTTTTGCGCGTCAAGGTTGCCATAGGCGGCGTAATTATCGGCTTTAAGATAGTGGATAGACTGCTGCAAAACGTCATACATCTGCTTAAAGCTGGCTTCGGCCTGGGCATCCAACGCCGGATCTTTTCCCGCGATCGCTTCGGAGTTCACGTAGTTGTTGAAATGCTTTTCCGCTTCGTTGAGCGACGCGCCAGCGTTGGTTAACAGCGTGTTCATGGCGTCCAGCGAGGCGGGATCGCGCTGATTTTTTAACATGCGTATCGCCACGCGGTTAATGGTGACGCGGGTTTCAATCAATGTCTGAAAACTGCCGCCCAGTTCCTGTTGTTGGTAACTCAGCGCGCTCGCATTCTGGAAATTCAGCCGATCGCTGCTGACGGCGGAATAAAACAGTATTCCTGTCACCAGCAATAAGGCGCTAAATATGCCCAGCGTCGCGATAACGCCGGTGATGACTTTGATATTTTTCATAGTGCCTAACATTCCTTATTTTGTAGACGGTATGATCAATATCGGTTGGATAAAAATTAACCTTACATCAAATCACGCTATTTCTGATTAATGGTTTGATAAGTAATAGAAAATAAATAATTTTCGCGTGAATAATATGAACAAAGAAAGGAATATCGCGGGATAACCCGGCGACATGCCGCCGGGTGGGAGAAGATTAGTTTTTACGCAGCAAACGTAGCGCGTTGGCGGTCACCAATACCGTGGCTCCCGTATCCGCCAGGATTGCCAGCCATAGCCCGGTAAAACCCAGTAGCGTCGTCACCAGGAAAATGGCTTTCAGCCCCAGCGCAATGGTGATGTTCTGCCGGATATTCGCGTGGGTAGCGCGCGCCAGCGTAATCATCTGCGCTAACCCGCGCAGACGGTTATGAGTAAGGGCGGCGTCAGCCGTTTCCAGCGCGACGTCAGTACCGCTGCCCATCGCAATTCCGATACTGGCGGCTTTCATCGCGGGCGCATCATTAATGCCGTCGCCCACCATTGCCAGCGGCGCTTGTTGGTTAAGGGCGGTGACTGCCCGCACCTTGTCTTCCGGCAGTAGCCCGGCTTTAAAAGCCAGATCCAGCTCGCCGGCAATCGCTGCCGCCGCCCGTGGGTTATCGCCGGTCAGAATCACGCCGTTAACGCCTAACTGATGCAGTTCGCGAATGGCGTCGCGCGCATCGTCACGCAACGTATCCTGGAGGGCGAGGACGCCAAGTACGGTCTCGTTACGCAGCACCAGAACCACCGTCTGCCCGGCGTTTTCCAGTTCGCTAATTTGCCCGGCAAACGTTGCCGCAGGCTGTTTTCCCGCCGCGCAAATCAGAATTCGTTCGCCGTTAACCTGCGCTTCAATCCCGGTTCCGGCCAGCGTTCGCTGCGATTCCGCCGTCGGGATCGCCAGATCGCGTGTCTGCGCTTCGCGGACAATAGCCTGCGCCAGCGGGTGCGTAGCGCCTTGTTCTACGGCTGCCGCCAGCGCCAACAGTTCAGCTTCGCTGATACCGCTTGCCGGATGAATCGCCGTCACCCGTGGTTTACCGATGGTCAACGTACCGGTTTTATCAAAGGCGACCTGCGTGATACGGCCCAGTTGCTCCAGCGCTGCGCCGCCTTTAATCAATGCGCCGCGCCGTGCCGCCGCCGCCAGCCCGGAGGTAATGGCCGCGGGCGTGGAGATCACCAGCGCGCACGGGCAACCGATTAATAGCAGCGTCAGCCCTTTATAAATCCACTCCTGCCAGCCGCCATCGAACATCAGCGGCGGAATAAGCGTCACCAGCAGCGCGATGACCATAATGACTGGCGTATAGATGCGGCTGAAACGGTCAATAAACCGCTCAATGGGCGCACGGCGCTCTTCCGCCTTTTCAATCAGCGTCAGGATACGGTCAATCGCGCTGGCGCCAGGTTCAGATAACACCTCCAGGGTGACGAGACGGTCAACGCTGGTCGCGCCTGCCGGGACTTTGTCGCCCGTTGCGCGCTCCACCGGGATAGACTCGCCGGTGAGCGCGCTTTCATCAAAGCTGGCGAAACCGGAAACCAGTTTACCGTCGGCGGGTAAACGCCCCCCGGCGGCGACTTCGATAATATCGCCCGGTCGCAGGGTATTAATAGCGACCTCTTCCCGCACGCCGTCGCGCAAACGGGTCGCCGTTTCCGGTTTAAGCGCCATTAACGCGCTGACGCCTTTACGGGCGCGGCTGGCGGCCCATCCTTCCAGGCGCTCGCCGATGAGGAACAGCAGCAATACCATTGCCGCCTCCGCCGTCGCGCCAATAAACAACGCGCCAATGGCGGCGACGCTCATCAGCGTTTCAATAGCGAACCAACTGCCGCTTTTCATCAGCCGCAGCGCCTGGCGGGCAATAGGATACAGACCGACCAGAGTGGTGACGATAAAGGCCAGTTGGCCGAACGGGTGGTTAAATTGCTCCAGCCCCCAGCTTATCGCCATCATAATGATCAGCGTAATAAGCGGCAGGTTCTCTTTAAGACGAGATTCAGGTGCGGCGTCGCGCGAATCTTCACTACGCAAGGTATAACCCGCCTTCTGTACGGCGCGTTCAATTTGCGTGCGGAGGTCGGCGTCGGCATCGACCACTAACTTTTCGGTGGCGAACAGCACTTGCGCCTGGTTGACGCCGCGAATTTGGCGTACCGCATTCTCCACTTTTCGGGCGCAGGCGGCGCAGTCCATGCCGGAGATTTTCCAGGTATAGCGCGTGCCTGCCACGGCAGTAGAAACAGGCGCGCTGGACGCGCAATGTTCTTCGCAGCAGCAGCTATCGGCCTTCTGTATTGCCGGGGCTAATCTGAAGGAGGTAAAGGGTGGGACTTTTTTGCCATCGGTATCAGGGGTCGACATAACGTCCTCCGGTTGATGATAATTTTCTCATTAACCGGAGGATACACTCTGGAGTCGACTCCAGAGTCAAGCGCTATTATTTACAGGTACAGCGAGCGAACAATCAGGAAGTGTCCTGCAAAGTAGCAGGCGGCGGCAATCGCGTTATCCGCCCGGAAACGGCGGCGGTAATGGCTACCCAGCCAGACGATATTGCCGATAAACAGCAGCGTCGCGCCGGTAAAGGCCGAAAGGGCTGGCGCCGTTGGACGGAAGAACCACAGTTCGCCCGCCAGCCAGACCATGACCATCGTCATGGCGATAAAAGTACATACCGGCCAGCGTAGCTCCTCCAGTCGCGTCCAGATAACGGCGATAAGCAACGCGCCGACTATCAGTAACGCCAGCGGCAGCGGCCAGAAGAACGACAACGTCATTTGGCTGGCAAAGTAAATGGTGTAGAGCAGATGCGATAAGAAAAATGCCCCGACGGCGTACAGCAGGCGTTGACGCGGTAATAGCGTTAACGCATCGCCGACCAGCGAGGCGCACAGTCCGGCCAACACAAGATAACTGATGGCGTCAAACATCGGCGCTTGCCAGGCCAGCAATAGCAACAGTAATAGCGTGACGGGCTTAAAAACCCAGCGTTGCCAGGCTGGCCCGCGATAGGAGGCGTCCACATACAGCCATGCGGACAGGCAGACAGCGATAAACGACCAAAGCATCTTAATTCCTTGAATTCGTTATTTTTTCGCAAACGGTATGCTTGCGGCTCTATTATTCAGTGTAGAGGCCGTGACGGTCAGATGACAACACTATAACGGGCAGGGTATGCTTATTTCCGCATTTTCTGACAGGTTAACATTATGAGTAAGCCACCGCTTTTCTTCATTATAATCATTGCATTAATCGTGGTTGCCGCGTCGTTTCGCTTCGTTCAGCAACGGCGGGAAAAAGCCGCTAATGAGGCGGCGCCGTTACAGCAAAAGCTGGTCGTGGTCAGCAATAAACGGGAGAAGCCGGTTAACGACCGACGCTCTCGCCAGCAGGAAGTGAGCCCGGCAGGAACCAGTATGCGCTATGAGGTCAGTTTTAAGCCGCTCAATGGCGGTCTGGAAAAAACGTTCCGTTTACAAGCGCAGCAGTACCACGCTTTGACGGTGGGCGATAAAGGTACGCTGAGCTATAAGGGAACGCGGTTCGTCGGGTTTGTTAGCCGTACCCCGGATAACGAATAAACCGTCATCCGGCAGCAAACGTTATTTTTTGTTCTTAAACTTCTTCTGCCAGACCAGCAGCTCAAACACGCCGAACAGGAAAATGCGGATTTTTTCTCCCGTCGTCATCTGCGGACCCTCTTTCGGTATCGTTGATTTCAGCAACGCCAACTGCATACCGTGCATCAGCGCCATGAACACCAACGCCACGTTGACGAAGATATTGAGCGGGCGCGGGAAGGGATGCACCAGATTAAGAATCAAAAATGCCCACACGAAGAGCATTAATAAGCGGCCCAGATTAATCAACATCATTTTCTCCTTGCGTGTCGCGCTGATACAGACGATAAGCGACCTGTCCGGCCACCTTTTCTCTATACAATGCCCAGTTCGCCGGAACGGGCGGCAGACCGTTTTCCACCTCGCTTTCTACGTAGATTAGCGCGTCGTCGGCCAGCCATCCCTGGGTTTCCAGCAATTGTAACGTCTCTTCCAGCAGCCCTTTACGAAACGGCGGGTCGACAAAGACGACGTGATGCGGCGTTCCCGGCTGGCTGAGGAAGGCCAGCGTATTGGTATTGACGACGCGAGCATTGTTGGCTTTCAGCGTTGCCAGATTTTTTTGCAACTGCTGCGATACGGCGCGATCCATTTCCAGTAACGTTGCCTGGGCCGCATAACGCGATAGCGCTTCCAGGCCCAGAGCGCCGCTGCCGGCAAAGCAATCCAGACAATGGGCGTCTACCATTACCGGAGCCAGCCAGTTAAATAACGTTTCGCGCACGCGATCGGTGGTGGGACGCAGACCCGGACTGTCCGGAACCGGTAATTTACGGCCACGCCATTGCCCGCCAATAATGCGGATTTGGCCGCTGCCAGAGTGAGTCGGTTTTTTCATTTCTCTTGCTCGAACCGCCTGTTGCAAGTTATTCCAGGCGGTGATGTGAATTAAGTTAAGTGATAGACTATTTCATCATTTTTTTAGCTTCCATGTATATAGCGCCGCGAGGGGTGTAGTCGCAGATGGCAAAACAGAAAAAACGTGGCTTCTTTTCCTGGTTGGGCTTCGGTGATAAAGAGCAGAAGCAGGAACAGACCGAAGAACAGCAGATTGTTGAGGAACAACGACCGGTTGAGCCCCCTGTTGAAACGGCGGCAGACGTAGACGCGCAAACGCCCGCGCACAGCAAAGCAGAAACCGAAGCCTTTGCGGAAGAGGTGGTGGACGTTACTGAGAAAGTTCAGGAGAGCGAAAAACCGCAGCCGGTAGAGCCGGAGTCCGCGGCGGCCATTGAGACGGCAGCGCCGCAGATCGCGGTGGAACGCGAGGAATTGCCGCTGCCGGAAGAGGTCAAAGACGAGGCTATCTCGCCGGAAGAGTGGCAGGCCGAAGCGGAAACCGTAGAGGTCATTGCCGCGGTAGAAGAAGAGGGTGAAAACGCGGCGAAATTCACCGACGAAGAGCTGGAAGCGCAGGCGCTGGCTGCTCAGGCGGCGGAAGAGGCGGTGATGGTTGTTCCGCCAGCGGAAGAAGACGCGCCGGTGGAAGCGATCGTTCAGGAGCAGGAAAAACCGACTAAAGAAGGTTTCTTTGCCCGCCTGAAACGCAGCCTGCTGAAAACCAAAGAAAATCTCGGTTCCGGATTTATCAGTCTGTTCCGCGGCAAGAAAATCGACGATGATTTGTTCGAGGAGCTGGAAGAGCAGTTGCTCATCGCTGATGTCGGGGTGGAAACCACGCGTAAGATTATCGCTAATCTGACGGAAGGCGCCAGCCGCAAACAGCTTAAAGATGCCGAGGCGCTGTATGGTCTGTTGAAAGACGAGATGGGCGAGATTCTGGCGAAGGTAGACGAACCGCTTAATATTGAAGGTAAAACGCCTTTTGTTATTCTGATGGTTGGCGTGAACGGCGTGGGTAAAACCACCACTATCGGTAAACTGGCGCGCCAGTTTGAGCAGCAGGGTAAATCAGTGATGCTGGCGGCGGGGGATACTTTCCGCGCGGCGGCGGTCGAACAGCTACAGGTCTGGGGACAGCGTAACAACATTCCGGTTATCGCCCAGCATACCGGCGCGGACTCCGCCTCGGTGATTTTTGACGCAATCCAGGCCGCGAAGGCGCGTAATGTGGATGTGTTAATTGCCGATACGGCAGGGCGTCTGCAGAACAAGTCGCACCTGATGGAAGAGCTGAAAAAAATCGTTCGCGTCATGAAAAAGCTGGACGAAGAAGCGCCACATGAAGTTATGCTGACCATTGACGCCAGCACCGGGCAGAACGCGGTAAGCCAGGCCAAACTGTTCCATGAAGCGGTAGGCTTAACCGGTATTACCCTGACCAAGCTGGACGGTACGGCGAAAGGCGGGGTGATTTTCTCGGTAGCTGACCAGTTTGGCATTCCTATCCGTTACATTGGCGTGGGCGAACGTATCGAGGATTTGCGTCCGTTTAAGGCGGACGATTTTATTGAGGCACTTTTTGCCCGAGAGGATTAACAATGATTCGCTTTGAACATGTCAGCAAGGCCTATCTCGGCGGGAGACAAGCGCTGCAGGGAGTGACATTCCATATGCGGCCAGGCGAGATGGCGTTTCTGACCGGCCACTCCGGCGCGGGGAAAAGTACCCTGCTGAAGCTAATCTGTGGGATTGAGCGGCCCAGCGCCGGCAAAATCTTCTTCAGCGGGCATGATATTACGCGCCTGAAAAACCGCGAAGTGCCGTTTTTGCGCCGCCAGATTGGGATGATTTTCCAGGATCACCATCTGCTGATGGATCGCACGGTCTATGACAATGTGGCGATACCGTTAATCATTGCCGGTGCCAGCGGCGATGATATCCGTCGTCGTGTGTCGGCGGCGCTGGATAAGGTTGGACTACTGGACAAAGCGAGAAACTTCCCGATTCAACTCTCCGGAGGCGAACAACAGCGCGTGGGCATCGCCCGCGCGGTGGTCAATAAGCCAGCGGTATTGCTGGCGGATGAACCGACCGGGAACCTGGACGACGCGTTGTCGGAAGGGATTTTACGTCTGTTTGAAGAGTTTAACCGCGTAGGGGTGACGGTACTGATGGCGACGCACGATATTGGACTTATCTCCCGTCGTTCCTATAGGCAGCTCGTCCTGAGCGATGGACATCTGCATGGAGGCCTGGCCAATGAATAGGCGCGACGCGATTAACCAAATCAGGCAGTTCGGCGGACGGCTGGATCGACTGCGTAAGTCTCGCGGCGGAACAGGCGGCGGGCGCAACGCGCCAGGACGCCAGAAGCCGACGCCGAAACCGAACTCACGTAAAACAAATGTCTTTAATGAACAGGTGCGCTATGCCTGGCACGGCGCGCTGCAGGATCTGAAAAGCAAACCGCTGGCGACGTTTCTGACGGTGATGGTGATCGCCATCTCCCTGACGCTGCCCAGCGTCTGTTACATGGTCTATAAGAACGTCAACCAGGCGGCGACTCAGTATTATCCGTCGCCGCAGATCACCGTTTATCTGCAAAAAACGCTGGATGATGACGCGGCGGCACGGGTTGTTGGGCAGCTTCAGGCCGAGCAGGGCGTTGAGAAGGTCAACTACCTGTCCCGTGAGGACGCGCTGGGAGAATTCCGCAACTGGTCGGGTTTTGGCGGCGCGCTGGACATGCTGGAAGAGAACCCGCTACCGGCGGTGGCGGTGGTGATCCCCAAGCTGGACTTCCAGAGTACCGCCTCGCTTAATACGCTGCGCGACCGTATCTCGCAGATTAACGGCATTGACGAAGTCCGCATGGATGATAGCTGGTTTGCGCGCCTGGCGGCGCTCACCGGGCTGGTGGGCCGCGTGTCGGCGATGATTGGCGTGCTGATGGTCGCGGCGGTCTTCCTCGTTATCGGCAACAGCGTGCGCCTGAGCATTTTTGCCCGTCGCGACACCATTAACGTGCAAAAGCTGATTGGCGCGACCGATGGCTTTATCCTGCGTCCGTTCCTCTATGGCGGCGCGTTGCTCGGTTTTTCCGGCGCGTTTCTTTCACTGATATTGTCTGAAATTTTGGTGATGCGTTTATCATCGGCGGTGACTGAAGTGGCGCAGGTCTTCGGCACGAAGTTTGATCTCAATGGCTTATCGTTCGATGAGTGCCTGTTGCTGCTGCTGGTCTGTTCCATGATTGGCTGGATCGCCGCCTGGCTGGCCACGGTGCAACATTTACGTCACTTTACTCCCGATTGATAAAATCGTGGTATAATCTTTCCCTGCAATGGGCTTCCGTTCGCAGGGAAAGAGTCCCTGTTGTCTCTTCCCCGCGTTTCATCTTCATGTCACATTATGTGTGTAAATTATGCACAGTGTTACATTGAACTTGTGGATAAAATCACTGTCTGATAAAAGAGTGGATGATATTCTCGTTGCTCATCGGCTTTGGCACGGTTGTTGCTCGCTGACGGTGCCAGGCAATACTGATTGAGAGGATTTGAATGACCAAAGAAATGCAAAATTTAGCTTTAGCCCCTGTTGGCAACCTGGAATCTTATATCCGGGCGGCGAACGCGTGGCCGATGTTATCGGCTGACGAGGAGCGGGCATTGGCTGAAAGGCTGCATTACCAGGGCGATCTGGAAGCAGCTAAAACGCTGATCCTGTCTCACCTGCGCTTTGTTGTTCATATTGCTCGTAACTATGCGGGCTATGGTCTGCCGCAGGCGGATTTGATCCAGGAAGGCAACATCGGCCTGATGAAAGCCGTACGCCGTTTTAACCCGGAAGTAGGCGTGCGCCTGGTCTCCTTCGCCGTACACTGGATTAAAGCAGAAATTCACGAATACGTGCTGCGTAACTGGCGTATCGTTAAAGTCGCAACCACGAAAGCGCAGCGTAAGCTGTTCTTTAATCTGCGTAAAACCAAGCAGCGTCTGGGCTGGTTTAATCAGGATGAGGTTGAAATGGTGGCGCGCGAACTGGGTGTTTCCAGTAAAGATGTGCGTGAGATGGAGTCGCGTATGGCGGCGCAGGACATGACGTTTGACATGTCTTCGGACGATGAGTCCGACAGTCAGCCAATGGCGCCGGTGCTGTATCTGCAGGATAAATCGTCTAACTTTGCCGACGGCATTGAAGACGATAACTGGGAAGAGCAGGCCGCCAATCGACTGACCGACGCGATGCAGGGGCTCGACGAGCGTAGCCAGGATATTATCCGCGCTCGCTGGCTGGACGAAGACAATAAGTCTACGTTACAGGAGCTGGCCGATCGTTACGGCGTCTCCGCTGAGCGTGTGCGCCAGCTTGAAAAGAACGCCATGAAAAAGCTTCGCGCTGCGATCGAAGCGTAATCTTCGCGAATTGCCAATGAACCCTCGAATGTGAATTCGGGGGTTTTGTTTTTTGTAGGCCGGATAAGGCGTTTACGCTGCCATCCGGCAACACGTAGTCCCGATGGCGCTTCGCTTATCGGGCCTACGGGCCCTTCCTCTCCCCCACCGACACAAATCTGTTATCTGGATGTAAATTTAGCTATTCCAAAATAATAAAAATCGGGTATGTTTTAGCAGAGTATGCTGCTAAAGCACGGGTAGCTAGCCAATAATTGAAATAAAGTGCTGAACAATAACACCACAACATACGTAACAACCAGAATAATGGGGATTATCAGGATGAATATGAAGGGTAAAACGTTATTGGCAGGATGTATCGCCCTGTCATTAAGCCATATGGCATTCGCCGAGGACATTAAAGTCGCGGTTGTCGGCGCGATGTCCGGTCCGGTGGCGCAGTATGGCGACCAGGAATTTACCGGTGCGGAGCAGGCAATTGCCGATATCAATGCGAAAGGCGGTATTAAAGGCGATAAGCTCGTCGCGGTGAAATATGACGACGCCTGTGACCCGAAACAGGCGGTAGCTGTCGCTAACAAAGTGGTGAACGACGGCATCAGGTATGTTATCGGTCACTTATGCTCCTCTTCCACACAGCCAGCGTCTGATATCTACGAAGACGAAGGTATCCTGATGATAACCCCGGCGGCGACCGCGCCGGAGCTGACCGCGCGCGGCTATAACCTGATTTTGCGCACGACCGGTCTGGACTCTGACCAGGGGCCAACGGCGGCAAAATATATTCTGGAGAAGGTAAAACCGCAGCGCATCGCAATTATCCACGATAAGCAGCAGTATGGCGAAGGGCTGGCGCGCGCAGTGCAGGACGGTCTGAAGAAAGGCGGCGCTAACGTTGTATTCTTTGACGGCATTACCGCCGGCGAAAAAGATTTCTCCACTCTGGTAGCGCGTCTGAAAAAAGAGAATATCGACTTTGTCTACTACGGCGGTTATCACCCGGAAATGGGACAGATCCTGCGCCAGTCCCGTGCCGCAGGGTTGAAAACCCAGTTTATGGGGCCGGAAGGGGTGGCGAACGTGTCGCTGTCTAACATCGCCGGAGAGTCGGCGGAAGGCTTACTGGTCACCAAACCGAAGAACTACGATCAGGTCCCGGCGAACAAACCGATTGTGGATGCTATCAAGGCCAAGAAACAAGATCCTAGCGGCGCATTCGTGTGGACCACCTACGCCGCGCTGCAATCCTTGCAGGCGGGTCTGAACCAGTCTGACGATCCGGCGGAAATCGCCAAATACCTGAAAGGCGCCACGGTCGACACCGTAATGGGACCGCTGTCGTGGGATGAGAAGGGCGATCTGAAAGGATTTGAGTTCGGCGTGTTTGACTGGCATGCGAACGGTACGGCGACAGACGCTAAGTAATTTTCCTGGCGCCTTTCGCGCTGCAGGTGCGTTGGCTACGTTATTCAACCCCGGTCACTTACTTATGTAAGCTCCCGGGGATTTCATAACTTGCCGCCTGCCTGCAACGCGAAATTCTTGGAAAATTGCGAGGTGGTTTTTATCTTTGCTCCCGGCATGTAGGCCGGATAAGCGTCAGCGCCATCCGGCTTTCTTACGCCTGTAATCCGCCCGATGTTGAAAAAAATATCACGACGAAATACACTGTATGTACGGTGTATTACCGTACATTATCCAGGAGTCTCTTTCATGTCAGCCCTAAAAAAACAGCGTATCGATCTGCGGCTCACAGACGGCGATAAAAGCATGATTGAAGAAGCGGCCGCCATTACTAATCAATCAATCACGCAATTTATGTTGAATAGCGCAGCGGAGCGAGCCGCAGAAGTGCTTGAACAGCACCGTCGGGTTATCCTTAATGAAGCATCCTGGGCGCGAGTCATGGATGCGCTTAGTCATCCTCCTGCCCCCAATGAGAAATTAAAACGCGCGGCGCAACGTCTACAAGACATGGAGTGAACCGTGGACAACCTGACAATAGAGATTCTGGCTGATAACGCAGAATACAACTGGCGGCAGTTCGACTGCGGTGAGGCATCATTAAACCTTTTTTTAACGCAGCATCTTCAGCGCCAGCATAACAACAAAATCTTGCGCGGCTATGTACTCAGAACCACTACGCCAGAACGGCGAGTGTTGGGGTATTACACCCTGTCAGGAAGCTGCTTTGAACGCGCGTCGTTGCCTTCCAGAACCCAGCAAAAGCGCATCCCTTACCAGAATATCCCCAGCGTTACGCTGGGCCGTTTAGCGGTCGATCTCTCATTACAGGGAAAAGGGTGGGGAGCCATATTGGTCACGCATGCGATGAAAGTGGTGTGGTCGGCATCACTGGCCGTTGGGATTCATGGCATCTTTGTGGAAGCGTTAAACGAAAAAGCCCAGGCCTTTTATCAGCGACTGGGCTTTATTTCTTTATCCGGAGAAAACGAGCACGCGCTGTTTTACCCGACAAAGTCGATTGAGCAACTTTTTGGCTAGCGCTTCTCCCAGCCGTCATGCTGTGCGGTAAAACCTAACGCCTGCATAAACGCGGCCATCACGCTGCGGTCTTCAACACCGACATCTGCCATCCACCACGACGAGACGTTGGGATTATCGCGGATGACTTCTTCTACCAGGTATTGCCCGACGCCGCGGCGACGGGTGATTTCACGCACGCGTAAGGAATCCAGCGCGCCCTGCGTTCCGCTCAGCGTCACTCTTACGGCGCCCAACAAACGCTCGTTAAACCGCGCGGCATAAATCCGGTGCGTTTCATCTACGCTTAATGAGGAGGCGGAATATTCCGGCCAGATTTTGCCCAGATCGATCTGATCCTGAGCGCTAAAGTGTTCTAAACGAAGAATGGTCAGCTTCATCGACGGCTTGTCCCGATTTCAAAAGATGCGATCAGTGTACCGAAACAGGCAGGCCAGATGCTTTCTCTTTTTTGTGTCATTTACCAGGTTATTAATTTTTTAACAACGATAATTACAGTTTGAAGCATTAGAGAATGGAAAACAGGCAGCATAATTCCCTGAATGCTAGTGAATTATTCCGCTTAATATGCCGTTATTTTATGCTGACAAGTGTGCTTTTTTTTGTTTATCTATAGCGAAAAGCAGAATATTATCTTTCCTTAATAGACTGAAAAATAGAGATTTTAATCTTATTATGCTTTAAATGCTGCGCTAACTCATTAATGAGTCAGTAAAAAGCGCACCATTTATAAAAAGTACAGTCTGCTTTTTAACCAGCAAAAAACAAAACATATAACATCACGAATGGGGATACAGGCACATGAAACGGAAAGCGAAAACAATAATCGCAGGGATTGTTGCATTAGCAGTCTCGCAGGGGGCAATGGCAGATGATATTAAAGTCGCCATAGTCGGGGCGATGTCCGGCCCGGTAGCGCAATGGGGCGATATGGAATTTAACGGCGCGCGCCAGGCCATTAAAGACATCAACGCTAAAGGCGGTATTAAAGGCGATAAGCTGGTCGGCGTAGAGTACGATGATGCCTGCGATCCAAAACAGGCGGTGGCGGTGGCCAACAAAATCGTTAACGACGGTATTCAATACGTTATTGGTCACTTGTGTTCTTCTTCTACTCAGCCAGCATCCGATATCTATGAAGATGAAGGTATTCTGATGATCTCCCCGGGGGCGACTAACCCGGAGCTGACCCAGCGCGGCTATCAGTACATTATGCGTACCGCCGGCCTGGACTCCTCCCAGGGGCCAACGGCCGCGAAATACATCCTGGAAACGGTGAAACCGCAGCGCATCGCTATCATTCACGATAAACAGCAATACGGCGAAGGACTGGCGCGCTCCGTGCAGGATGGCCTGAAGCAGGGCAATGCCAATATTGTCTTTTTTGATGGTATTACCGCCGGCGAAAAAGATTTCTCCGCTCTGATTGCCCGCTTGCAAAAAGAGAATATCGACTTTGTGTATTACGGCGGCTACTACCCGGAAATGGGGCAGATGCTGCGCCAGGCGCGGGCTAATGGCCTGAAAACGCAATTTATGGGGCCGGAAGGCGTGGGTAACGCGTCGCTGTCCAATATTGCGGGCGGTGCGGCGGAAGGCATGTTGGTGACGATGCCAAAACGTTATGACCAGGACCCGGCGAATAAGGCGATTGTCGAGGCGCTGAAAGCCGACAAGAAAGATCCCAGCGGTCCGTACGTCTGGATCACCTACGCCGCCGTCCAGTCGCTGGCGACCGCAATGACGCGTAGCGCCAGCCATGCTCCGCTGGATCTGGTGAAAGATCTTAAAGCTAACGGGGCTGATACCGTTATTGGGCCGCTGAAATGGGATGAAAAAGGCGATCTTAAGGGATTTGAATTTGGCGTCTTCCAGTGGCACGCCGACGGCTCGTCAACCGTCGCGAAGTAATGCCAGAAGATAAGTTATCCCACCGCCCGCACGCCGGGCGGGTTTAAAAAGGTTACCTTATGTCCGAGCAGTTTCTCTATTTCTTGCAGCAGATGTTTAACGGCGTCACGCTGGGGAGCACCTACGCGCTGATTGCTATCGGTTATACGATGGTGTACGGCATTATCGGCATGATCAACTTCGCTCATGGCGAGGTGTATATGATCGGCAGCTACGTCTCTTTTATGATCATCGCCGCGCTAATGATGATGGGAATAGACACCAGTTGGCTCCTGGTGGCCGCCGGATTTATCGGCGCGATTATTATTGCCAGCGCCTACGGCTGGAGTATCGAGCGAGTCGCTTACCGGCCCGTGCGCAACTCCAAACGCCTGATCGCCCTGATTTCCGCCATCGGGATGTCCATCTTTCTGCAAAACTACGTCAGCCTGACGGAAGGTTCGCGCGACGTGGCGTTACCCAGCCTGTTTAACGGCCAGTGGATTGTGGGCAGCAGCGAAAACTTTTCCGCGTCCATCACCACCATGCAGGCGGTGATCTGGATAGTCACCTTTCTGGCTATGCTGGCGCTCACCATTTTCATTCGCTACTCCCGGATGGGCCGCGCCTGCCGCGCCTGCGCGGAGGATCTGAAAATGGCCAGCCTGCTCGGCATTAATACCGACCGCGTCATTGCGCTAACGTTTGTTATCGGCGCGGCAATGGCGGCGGTGGCGGGCGTGCTGCTTGGGCAATTTTACGGCGTGATTAACCCCTACATCGGTTTTATGGCCGGGATGAAAGCGTTCACCGCGGCGGTGCTGGGCGGTATTGGCAGCATTCCGGGCGCGATGATCGGCGGTCTGATTTTGGGCGTCGCCGAAGCGCTCTCGTCTGCATATTTAAGTACCGAATATAAAGATGTCGTATCGTTCGCTCTGCTGATTCTGGTACTGCTGGTGATGCCGACCGGTATCCTGGGGCGGCCGGAGGTAGAGAAAGTATGAAACCGATGCATATTGCGATGGCGCTATTCTCTGCGGCGATGTTCTTCGTTCTGGCTAGCGTCTTCATGGGCGTACAACTGGAGCTGGACGGCACCAAACTGGTGGTGGATACCGCCGCCGACATCCGCTGGCAGTGGATCTTTATCGGTACGGCAGTGGTTTTTTTCTTTCAGTTGCTGCGTCCGATGTTCCAGAAAGCGGTGAAGCACGTCTCCGGACCGAAGTTTATTCTGCCGGCGATCGATGGCTCTACCGTTAAGCAAAAGCTGTTTCTGATGGCGCTACTGGTTATCGCCGTGGCGTGGCCGTTTATGGTGTCGCGCGGTAGCGTCGATATCGCCACTATGACCATGATTTATATCATCCTCGGTCTGGGGCTGAACGTGGTGGTGGGGCTGTCCGGCCTGCTGGTATTGGGCTACGGCGGCTTTTACGCCATCGGCGCTTATACCTTTGCGCTGCTCAACCACTATTACGGTTTGGGTTTCTGGACCTGCCTGCCGCTGGCGGGACTGGTCTCCGCCGCCGCCGGTTTCCTGCTCGGCTTCCCGGTACTGCGCCTGCGCGGCGACTATCTGGCGATTGTGACGCTCGGCTTCGGCGAAATCGTCCGTATCCTGTTGCTCAACAACACTGAAATTACCGGCGGCCCGAACGGCATCAGTCAGATACCCAAACCGACGCTGTTTGGTCTGGAGTTTAGCCGCAGTACCCGCGAAGGCGGCTGGGATACCTTCAGCAATTTCTTTGGCGTGAAGTACGACCCATCCGACCGGGTCATTTTCCTCTATCTGGTGGCCCTGTTGCTGGTGGTCTTGTCGCTGTTTGTCATTAACCGCCTGCTGCGTATGCCGCTGGGCCGGGCGTGGGAAGCGTTGCGTGAAGATGAGATCGCCTGTCGCTCATTAGGTTTAAGCCCGACGCGCATCAAGCTAACCGCTTTTACTATCAGCGCCGCGTTTGCCGGTTTCGCCGGGACGTTGTTTGCCGCCCGCCAGGGCTTTGTCAGCCCGGAATCCTTCACCTTCGCCGAATCCGCTTTCGTGCTGGCGATTGTGGTGCTGGGCGGAATGGGCTCGCAGTTTGCGGTGATCCTGGCGGCGGTTCTGCTGGTGGTGTCGCGCGAGTTGATGCGCGATTTCAACGAATACAGCATGTTGATGCTCGGCGGTTTGATGGTGTTGATGATGATCTGGCGCCCGCAGGGATTGCTGCCGATGACGCGTCCGCAGTTGAAGCTGAAAAGTGGTCAGGCGAAAGGAGAGCAGGCATGAGTCAGCCATTATTAGCGGTTAACGGCCTGATGATGCGCTTTGGCGGTTTGCTGGCGGTCAACAATGTATCGCTGGAATTGCGTGAGCGGGAAATTGTGTCGCTGATTGGCCCTAACGGCGCGGGTAAAACGACGGTGTTTAACTGCCTGACCGGTTTTTATAAGCCGACAGGCGGTACGATCACGTTGCGCGAGCGGCATCTGGAAGGATTGCCGGGCCAGCAGATCGCCCGCATGGGCGTGGTACGTACTTTCCAGCATGTTCGCCTGTTTCGCGAAATGACGGTGATTGAAAACCTGCTGGTGGCGCAGCACCAGCAACTGAAAACGGGCCTCTTTTCCGGCCTGTTGAAAACGCCCGCTTTCCGCCGCGCGCAAAGCGAAGCGCTGGACCGCGCGGCGACCTGGCTTGAGCGTATTGGCCTGCTGGAACATGCCAACCGCCAGGCCAGTAATCTGGCCTACGGCGACCAGCGCCGGCTGGAGATTGCCCGCTGCATGGTGACGCAGCCAGAAATTCTGATGCTCGACGAACCGGCGGCCGGCCTTAACCCGAAAGAGACCAAAGAGCTGGATGAGCTGATTGCCGAACTACGTAACCATCACAACACCACTATCTTGCTGATTGAACACGATATGAAGCTGGTGATGGGCATTTCCGATCGTATTTATGTGGTGAACCAGGGCACGCCGCTGGCGAACGGCACGCCGGAAGAGATCCGCAACAACCCGGACGTCATCCGCGCTTATCTGGGTGAGGCATAAGATGGAAAAAACGATGTTAACGTTTGAAAAAGTCAGCGCCCACTACGGCAAGATTCAGGCGCTGCACGACGTCAGTCTGCACATCAACCAGGGGGAAATCGTTACCCTGATTGGCGCTAACGGCGCGGGGAAAACGACGCTGCTTGGCACCTTGTGCGGCGATCCGCGCGCCTCCAGCGGACGGGTGGTGTTTGACGGTAAAGACATCACCGACTGGCAGACGGCGAAAATCATGCGTGAAGCGGTGGCGATAGTGCCGGAAGGGCGGCGCGTCTTCTCGCGGATGACGGTGGAAGAGAACCTGGCGATGGGCGGTTTTTTTGCCGAGCGCGATCGGTTTCAGGAGCGTATCAAGTGGGTGTACGAGCTGTTTCCGCGCCTGCATGAACGCCGTATCCAGCGAGCGGGCACTATGTCCGGCGGCGAACAGCAGATGCTGGCGATTGGTCGCGCGCTGATGAGCCAGCCGAGGCTATTGCTGCTGGATGAACCGTCGCTGGGGCTGGCGCCGATCATCATCCAGCAGATCTTCGACACCATTGAGCAGTTGCGCGAGCAGGGTATGACCATCTTCCTTGTCGAGCAAAACGCTAACCAGGCGCTGAAGCTCGCCGACCGCGGTTATGTGCTGGAAAACGGCCACGTGGTGCTATCCGATACCGGTGATGCACTGCTGGCGAACGAAGCGGTGCGCAGCGCCTATCTGGGCGGTTAGACTGTGCCAGGGGGAAGCGCGTGCGCCGCCCCCGGTAACGGCAAGCGGTAAAATTTTTCAAAAGAGCCTGATGGCTCTTTTTTTGTACGTGTTTGTTGTACAATAAACATGTACAACTGGGGAGATGTTTATGCGTACGGTTAACTATAGCGAAGCGCGGCAAAATCTGGCCGAAGTCCTGGAAAGCGCGGTGACGGCGGGCCCTGTCACCATCACGCGTCGTGGGCATAAGTCCGCAGTGATCATCAGCGCCGAGGAGTTTGAGCGTTATCAGACGGCGCGAATGGATGATGAGTTTGCTGCCATTATGGCGGTTCATGGCAATGAGCTCAGGGATCTGGCGGATAAATGACCCTACAACTTATCTCAGCGGAAGAGATAATTCAGTTTCACGACAGGCTTCTCCGCGTTACGCCTGGTGTAACAGGCATGCCTGATCCTGGCCGCGCGGAAGCGCTAATGTACCGGGTACTCAATCAAATCGAATATGAAGGAGTGACCGACGTGTGGCTGCTGGCGGCAATGCATTTGCTCGCTATATCCCGTTGGCATATCTTCAATGATGGTAACAAACGCACCGCCTTATTTATTACGCTGCTGTTTTTAAAGCGTAACGGGATCTCACTCGCTGCGAATCCGGATTTTGTCGATATGACAGTCGATGCGGCGGCAGGGCGGCTTACGCTGGAGCAAATTGCCGTTCGCTTACGCGCCTGAGACGTTAATCCCGGCGATGCTCCGCCTGGTTGAGTTACGGCATGTGCGCCGCCCCCGAGAATAATGTCGTACCTATCCGTGCCGTAGCTCCCACTTTTCTTTTCCGGCGCTTTCACTGCCTTGCCATCTCTCTGTCGCCTTACTATCTTTTTTTTGTAATAAAAAAGTTATTTTTCTGTCATTCGAGCATGTCATGTTACCCCCGCGAACATAAAACGCGTGATATCGCGCATCCCGGCACAAAAAGAGAGATAACCGATGATATCGTTACGACATACAGCTTTAGGACTGGCGCTGAGTCTGGCATTTACGGGTCAGGCGTTGGCCGTCACCACTATTCCATTCTGGCATTCAATGGAAGGGGAGTTAGGCAAAGAAGTTGATTCACTGGCGCAACGTTTCAACCAGGCCAATCCGGATTACAAAATCGTTCCGGTCTATAAGGGGAACTATGAACAGAACCTGAGCGCCGGGATCGCGGCATTCCGTACCGGCAACGCGCCGGCAATATTGCAGGTTTATGAGGTTGGGACAGCGACCATGATGGCCTCGAAAGCCATTAAGCCGGTTTATGAAGTGTTTAAAGACGCCGGTATTAACTTTGACGAGTCCCAGTTTGTACCGACCGTTGCAGGCTACTACACCGATGCTAAAAGCGGGCATCTGCTCTCCCAGCCCTTTAACAGCTCCACGCCGGTACTGTACTACAACAAAGACGCCTTTAAGAAAGCCGGTTTAGATCCGGAACAGCCGCCGAAAACCTGGCAGGAGCTGGCTGACTATACCGCGAAACTGAGAGCGGCAGGCATGAAATGCGGTTACGCCAGCGGCTGGCAAGGTTGGATCCAACTGGAAAACTTCAGCGCCTGGAACGGTCTCCCCTTCGCCAGTAAAAACAATGGTTTTGACGGTACAGATGCGGTGCTGGAATTTAATAAGCCAGAGCAGGTGAAACATATCGCGCTGCTGGAAGAGATGAATAAGAAAGGCGATTTTAGCTATGTTGGGCGTAAGGACGAGTCTACCGAGAAGTTTTATAACGGTGACTGCGCGATGACAACCGCGTCCTCCGGTTCGCTCGCCAATATCCGCCAGTATGCCAAATTTAACTATGGCGTGGGTATGATGCCGTACGACGCTGATATCAAGGGCGCGCCGCAAAACGCCATTATCGGCGGAGCCAGCCTATGGGTTATGCAGGGTAAAGATAAAGAAACCTATACCGGCGTCGCCAAATTCCTCGACTTCCTGGCAAAACCGGAAAACGCTGCTGAATGGCATCAAAAAACCGGCTACCTGCCGATTACCACCGCCGCCTACGAGCTGACCCGCGAGCAGGGTTATTACGATAAAAACCCCGGTGCGGATATCGCCACTCGCCAGATGTTGAATAAGCCGCCGTTACCCTTCACCAAAGGCTTGCGTCTGGGCAATATGCCGCAGATTCGTACCATCGTGGACGAAGAGCTGGAAAGCGTCTGGACCGGGAAGAAAACCCCACAACAGGCGTTGGATACCGCGGTGGATCGCGGGAATCAGTTGCTGCGTCGTTTTGAGAAAGCGAGCAAATCTTAAGTGTATAAGTGCCTGGTGGCGCTGCGCTTATCAGGCCTACAGCGTTTGTAGGCCGGATAAGGTGCTTGCACCGCCATCCGGCACCTTCCAGGAAAAGAACCTTCATGTCATCATCCCGTCCGGTGTTCCGCTCGCGTTGGCTGCCGTATTTACTGGTTGCCCCGCAGTTGGTTATCACCGTTATTTTCTTTATCTGGCCTGCGGGCGAAGCGCTGTGGTATTCGCTGCAAAGCGTCGATCCGTTTGGTTTTTCCAGCCAATTTGTCGGGCTGGAGAATTTCGTCGCGCTTTTTCACGACAGTTATTATCTCGACGCCTTCTGGACGACGATTAAATTCAGCGCGCTGGTCACATTTAGCGGCCTGCTGGTCTCGCTGTTTTTCGCCGCCCTGGTGGATTACGTGGTGCGCGGCAGCCGTTTTTATCAGACGCTGATGCTGCTGCCTTATGCCGTCGCGCCCGCCGTCGCCGCCGTATTGTGGATTTTCCTGTTTAACCCGGGGCGGGGATTAATCACCCATTTCCTCGGCGAATTCGGCTATGACTGGAACCACGCGCAAAACAGCGGTCAGGCGATGTTCCTGGTGGTATTTGCGTCAGTCTGGAAGCAGATTAGTTACAACTTTTTATTCTTCTTTGCCGCGCTGCAGTCCATTCCCCGCTCGCTGGTGGAAGCGGCGGCCATTGACGGCGCCGGGCCGATTCGTCGTTTCTTCCGGCTTTCTTTGCCGCTTATTGCGCCGGTCAGTTTCTTCCTGCTGGTGGTCAACCTGGTGTATGCCTTTTTCGACACCTTCCCGGTGATCGACGCCGCGACCGCCGGCGGGCCGGTACAAGCCACCACGACGCTGATTTATAAGATCTATCGCGAAGGGTTTACCGGCCTGGATCTCTCGGCGTCCGCCGCGCAGTCGGTGGTGTTGATGTTCCTCGTCATCATTCTGACGGTGGTGCAGTTCCGCTATGTGGAAAGTAAGGTGCGTTACCAATGATAGAGAATCGTCGCGGGCTGACAATATTCAGCCATACCATGCTGATTCTGGGGATCGCGGTCATTTTGTTTCCGCTGTATGTCGCGTTTGTCGCGGCGACGCTGGACGATCGCGCGGTGTTTGAGACGCCGATGACGCTGCTTCCCGGCACGCAGTTACTGGAGAATATCAAAACTATTTGGGTCAACGGCGTCGGTGTTAATAGCGCGCCATTCTGGCTGATGATGCTTAACAGTTTCATTATGGCGTTCAGCATTACGGTAGGCAAAATCACGGTATCTATGCTTTCCGCATTCGCCATCGTCTGGTTTCGTTTTCCCCTGCGTAACCTGTTCTTCTGGATGATTTTTATCACCCTGATGCTGCCGGTTGAAGTGCGTATCTTCCCGACGGTGGAAGTGATCGCCAACCTGAAAATGCTCGACAGCTATGCTGGTCTGACGCTACCGCTGATGGCGTCCGCTACCGCCACTTTCCTGTTTCGTCAGTTCTTCATGACGCTTCCGGATGAACTGGTGGAGGCGGCCCGTATTGACGGCGCGTCGCCGATGCGCTTTTTCCGCGACATCGTGTTGCCGCTGTCAAAAACCAACCTGGCGGCGTTATTCGTCATCACCTTTATCTACGGCTGGAACCAGTATCTGTGGCCGCTGTTGATTATCACCGACGTGAATCTTGGCACTGCCGTAGCGGGTATCAAAGGGATGATCGCTACCGGCGAAGGTACCACGCAATGGAACCAGGTGATGGCGGCAATGTTGCTCACCCTTATCCCTCCGGTCGTTATCGTTTTAGCCATGCAACGGGCGTTTGTGCGTGGTTTAGTGGACAGTGAGAAATAAAATGGCTGGTTTAAAACTACAGGCAGTAACCAAAAGCTGGGACGGCAAAACCCAGGTCATTCAACCGTTAACGCTGGACGTGGCGGATGGCGAATTTATCGTGATGGTCGGGCCGTCCGGCTGCGGCAAATCAACGTTGTTGCGGATGGTAGCCGGTCTGGAACGCGTGACCAGCGGCGATATCTGGATTGATCGCAAACGGGTCACCGAGATGGAGCCCAAAGATCGCGGCATCGCGATGGTATTTCAGAACTATGCTCTCTATCCCCATATGAGCGTAGAGGAGAACATGGCGTGGGGACTAAAAATTCGCGGTATGAGCAAAGCGCATATTGAAGAACGCGTGCGGGAGGCGGCGCGCATTCTGGAGCTGGACGGCCTGCTTAAACGCCGTCCACGCGAGCTTTCCGGCGGTCAACGGCAGCGCGTGGCAATGGGGCGCGCGATCGTCCGCGAGCCGGCAGTCTTCTTATTCGACGAACCGCTCTCTAACCTCGACGCCAAGCTGCGCGTGCAGATGCGTCTGGAGTTACAACATCTGCATCGTCGTCTTCGTACCACCTCGCTCTATGTTACTCACGATCAGGTAGAGGCGATGACGCTGGCCCAGCGGGTGATGGTGATGAATAAAGGCGTCGCAGAACAGATTGGCACGCCGGTAGAGGTATATGAAAAACCGGCCAGTCGCTTCGTGGCGAGCTTTATCGGCAGCCCGGCGATGAACCTGTTGGATGGCGTTATCAGCGCTTCCGGCGACCGTTTCGAATTGCCTGGCGGTCTGGCGTTGCCGATTGGTGCGGGCTATCGGGGTCATGCTGGACGTAAAATGACGCTGGGTATCCGCCCGGAGCATATTGCGTTAAGCTCGCAGGCGGAAGGCGGCGTGCCGTTAACGGTAGACACGCTGGAGATTCTGGGCGCGGATAATCTGGCGCATGGGCGCTGGGGCGATCAGAAACTGGTGGTGCGGTTGGCGCATCAGCAGCGCCCGGCGGCGGGCAGTACGCTATGGCTGCATCTGCCGGAACATCAGCGACATCTTTTTGATGGCGAAACAGGACAACGTGTATGAGTAACTGGCCTTATCCCCACATTGTCGCCCATCGCGGCGGCGGTAAACTGGCACCGGAAAACACTCTGGCGGCGATTGACGTGGGCGCGCGATACGGGCACACCATGATTGAGTTTGATGCCAAGCTGTCGAAAGACGGCGAAATTTTCCTGCTGCATGACGATAACCTGGAGCGCACCAGCAACGGTTGGGGCGTGGCGGGCGAGTTGAACTGGCAGGATTTATTGCGTGTGGACGCTGGCGGTTGGTTTAGCGGCGAATTTAAAGGCGAGCCGCTGCCGTTGCTCTCGCAGGTGGCGGAGCGCTGCCGTAAACACGGCATGATGGCGAATATTGAGATCAAACCGACAACGGGGAGCGGAAGGCTAACAGGACGCGTCGTGGCGTTGGCCGCCCGCGAACTGTGGGCCGGGATGACGCCGCCGCTGCTTTCTTCCTTTGAGATAGAGGCGCTGGAAGCGGCGCAGGCGGCAGCACCTGAACTGCCGCGCGGGTTACTGCTGGATAAATGGCGTGAAGACTGGCGTGAACTGACGACCCGTCTGGGCTGTGTTTCCCTCCATCTCAACCATAAATTACTCAATGAGACGCGAGTGCAAGAGATTAAGGCCGCGGGTCTGCGGATTCTGGTGTATACCGTCAATCAGCCCCAGCGGGCGGCAGAGCTGCTGCGCTGGGGCGTGGATTGTATCTGCACCGATCGCATTGATGACATCGGCCCTCACTTTCAGTTTTAAGGGCTGTCAGTTTTAAGGGCTGATGGTTTTCAGCGGGATGTCAGGCTGCGGCGTTCCGCTGCCCTGCTGCAACATTGGCTGGGAATGGTTTAACATCCGGTCCGGATTTCCGCTGCCGCTGAGCATTCCGCCCTGCGTATTGGGCAGCGTTTGCTGACCGAGCATACCGTTGCCCGGCTGTCCCTGCTGAACCCGCTGCGTATTGGCATTCAACTGCGACTGTAGATTTTGCTGCTGGCTGCGCGCCTGCGTTTGCATCTGTTGTTTCAACATACCCTGCTGCTGAATCTGCTGCGTTTGCATCTGCGTCTGCATACGCTGCTGGCTGGGGATCTGATAACCTGGCTGATTAGGATTATTCATAGTGTTAATTGGCTGGGCCAATACAGCAAAGGGTAACAAAGCCGTAATAAGTAGTAAGCGTTTCATTGTCGTCTCCTCCCGATGAGGCCTCTTTTTAAGTGTACCTCTATTTCGCCATGATGATGATTTTTTAAGCGTTGTGGACCAGGATTAAACGGGACATACACCCATTTATCTGGAGAAAAACAACGATGAAACCAACGTTTATGCGCTGGGTGGCGATCGCCGCTCTGCTGGCCGGGGGGACGTTTAGCGCGGTGGCCAATCCTCCCGTCGCGCCGCCAGTCTCCTATGGTGTTGAAGAAGATGTCTTTCATCCCGTGCGGGCTACACAAGGGATGGTGGCGTCCGTGGATGCAATGGCGACGCAGGTTGGCGTGGATATCTTAAAGCAGGGCGGTAATGCCGTGGATGCCGCCGTCGCCGTGGGCTATGCTCTGGCTGTCACGCATCCCCAAGCCGGGAATCTGGGCGGCGGGGGATTTATGCTGCTGCGCACTAAAGATGGCGCTACCACGGCGATCGATTTTCGTGAAATGGCGCCGGCTGGCGCGACCCGTGATATGTTCCTCGACGATCAGGGTAACGCCGATGCGAAAAAGTCGCTGACGTCGCATCTGGCATCCGGTACGCCGGGTACCGTGGCGGGTTTCTCGCTGGCGCTGGAGAAATACGGCACGATGCCGCTGAATAAAGTGGTGCGTCCGGCGATGAAGCTGGCGGAAGAGGGTTTTGTGGTTAACGATGCGCTGGCCGACGACTTAAAAACTTACGGCAGCGAAGTGATCCCCAACCATGAGAACAGCAAAGCCATTTTCTGGAAAGACGGCGAGCCGCTGAAAAAAGGCGATAAGCTGGTCCAGAAGAATCTGGCGAAAAGCCTGGAAATGATTGCCGAAAATGGCCCGGATGCGTTTTATAAAGGGGCGATTGCCGACCAGATTGCCGGGGAAATGCAGAAGAACGGCGGTCTGATGACCAAAGAGGATTTAGCCAGCTATAAAGCCGTTGAGCGTACGCCAATCAGCGGTGACTATCGCGGGTATCAGGTCTTCTCCATGCCGCCGCCGTCCTCGGGCGGTATTCACATCGTGCAAATCCTCAATATTCTTGAAAACTTCGACATGAAGAAGTACGGCTTTGGCAGCGCCGATGCCATGCAAATCATGGCGGAAGCGGAAAAATACGCCTATGCCGACCGCTCAGAGTATCTGGGCGATCCGGACTTTGTGAAAGTGCCGTGGCAGGCGCTGACCAACAAAGCCTATGCGAAAACGTTGGCCGATCAAATTGATATCAACAAGGCCAAACCTTCCAGCCAGATAAAACCTGGCAAGCTCGCCCCGTATGAAAGCAACCAGACTACCCACTTCTCGGTGGTGGATAAAGACGGCAATGCCGTGGCGGTGACCTATACCCTGAACACCACCTTCGGCACAGGAATTGTGGCGGGAAATACCGGTATTCTGCTGAATAATCAAATGGATGATTTTTCTGCTAAACCCGGTGTACCTAATGTTTATGGCCTGGTAGGCGGCGATGCTAACGCGGTCGGTCCGAAGAAGCGTCCGCTGTCGTCGATGTCGCCCACTATTGTGGTAAAAGATGGCAAAACCTGGCTGGTGACCGGCAGTCCTGGCGGGAGTCGAATCATCACTACCGTGCTGCAAATGGTAGTGAACAGCATTGATTTTGGCATGAACGTCGCCGAAGCGACCAACGCGCCGCGCTTCCATCATCAATGGTTGCCGGACGAACTGCGGGTAGAAAAGGGCTTCAGCCCCGATACGCTGAAGTTGCTGGAACAGAAAGGGCAGAAAGTCGCGCTGAAAGAAGCGATGGGCAGCACCCAAAGTATTATGGTTGGCCCGGATGGCGAACTGTATGGCGCATCCGACCCGCGTTCCGTGGATGATTTAACGGCGGGATACTAAGCAGATCGACCCTCTTCGGTAGGAGAGGGCTTATTTGGAAGGCCCAATTTTTAACGAGCATAATATTTTAAACTAAAAAAGAGAGAGCGTTCAGAATTCTGTGTCACGTTAAAAACTCTACAGCGTCATCACATTATTCAGTCGCCCTTCAAAATAAATGGCTAACTGCGACAATGTCAAATTCCAGCTCTGGATGGGCATTGTCCACTTCTCCTGCGCGTTCATCAGCCCCAGATAAAGTAGCTTCAACAGACTGTTTTCATTCGGGAAAGCGCCTTTCGTTTTGGTCAGCTTCCTGAACTGACGGTGCACCGACTCTATCGCGTTGGTTGTGTAGATCACTTTACGTATATTGGCCGGATAACGGAAGTACGCTGACAGGTTTTCCCACTTGCGACGCCACGACTGGAGTACCACCGGATACTGCTGACCCCATTTCGCTTCCAGCTCATCCAGTGCCGTCTCTGCGGCTTCTTTTGATACTGCCCGATACACCGGCTTCAGGTCGGCCATAAACGCTTTGTGATGCTTCGATGCGACATATTTTATCGAGTTGCGTATCTGGTGAATGACGCACAGTTGCACCTCTGTCTGTGGATAAATGCTGTTAATCGCCTCCGGGAAGCCGGTCAGCCCGTCCACGCAGGCTATCAGAATGTCTTCAACTCCACGATTTTGCAGGTCACTCAGTACGGATAACCAGAAGTTAGCGCCTTGACTTTCCGACAGATACAGACCCAGAACTTCTTTTTTGCCTTCCAGATTCAGCGCCAGCACCGTGTGGACGGCCTTGTTCTGGTAACGACCATCCTCCCGGACTTTATAGTGAATGGCGTCCAGCCAGACGAAGGGATAAACCTTCTCCAGCGGGCGCTGCTGCCACTGCTTTAACTCAGGAATAACTTTATCGGTAATCGCGCTGATGGTGGCAGTGGAAACACTGAAGGCATATAAATCTTCAATCTCCCGGCCGATATCCTGGTAGCTCATTCCCAGCGCGAACAGGCGGATGATCTTACGCTCTATCTCGTCGGACAGCGTGGTCTGATGCTTCTTCACCAGTTGAGGTTCAAAAGTGCCATTACGATCGC